>JANXOJ010000406.1 GCA_025353625.1 Planctomycetota bacterium
AGGGTGCAGCCCTGGGAATGGGATGGTGCATGGAAATGCGTTCTGAAGGAACGCCGCCAGATGGCTGCTGCGTAGGGCCATGAACGGCTACGAGATACTGTATACTAATACAAGATTCTATTAAATTTCGCTTTCATCTAAGTCGCCGCACTATGTCGCATTCTGATCGTCCCCGCTTTTTGTTCGTAAGTTGCCAAGTGGGAGCAGAGAAGGCCGTTAAGGACGAAATAGCTGGAAGGTGGCCCGACTTCCGGTTCGCCTATTCTCGGCCCGGTTTCTTGACCTTCAAACTGCCGGAACAGCAGTTCCTGGCCCCCGATTTCAGTCTGGGGTCGGTTTTCGCGAGAACCTACGGTTTTTCCCTTGGCAAAGCGACGGGCGTTGATCCGGCAGCCGCAGCCGACGAGGTGTGGAGACTGCTCGCCGATCGGCCGGTCGATCGAATCCATGTCTGGGAGCGGGATCGCGCGGAACCGGGCCAGTATGGCTTCGAGCCGGCGGTTACCCCGACTGCCGTGGCTGCTTACGAGGCTTTTCGTGCAAAATGCCCCCAGCCCGAGCGGCTCGCCGCTGGAAATCATCTAATTGAAGTGGCGAATCCCGGCGATTGGATTGCCGATTGCGTCCTGGTCGAACCGGGCCAATGGTGGGTCGGATACCACAAAGCTCGGTCGGCACCCTCCCGTTTGGCAGGCGGCATCTTGCATTTGGACGTCCCACCCGACGCCGTGAGTCGCGCTTGGCAAAAAATGGAGGAAGCCTTGACTTGGTCGCGGTTGCCCGCCGAATCGGGTGCCCGCTTTGCAGAGATTGGCAGCTCCCCTGGGGGGGCAAGTCAATGTCTACTTGCGCGGGGGTTTGAAGTCATCGGCATCGATCCGGCGGAAATGGATGTCACGTTGCTTAAACATCCCAAGTTCCGCCACATCCGCCGCCGTGCCGCGCAGGTGCCGCGACGGGCTTTTCGCAAGGTACGCTGGCTCACTGCCGACATGAATGTAGCCCCCAATTTTACGCTCGATGCGATTGAAGCGATCGTCGCGCACCCCGAGGTGAATATCCGCGGCATGATTTTGACTCTGAAGCTGCCGGAATGGAGTTTGGCTGCCGAAGTGCCCAAGTATTTGGATCGCATTCGGAGTTGGGGCTTCAACCGGCTCCACGCACGACAATTGGCGCACAATCGCCGTGAGATATGTGTTGCCGCACTTCAAAAGCCGTTTCTCCGCAAGCCGTTGAGTTCCTAACTTCCCCAGGCTGCCGCGATAGCCCATTTGCCAATTCGATGCGTTCAAAAACGGCACCTCGAACGACAAGTTTGGAACTAAGCGTTTTGTAATCAAGCGATCGTGGCCTTCGCGCCGAATGACGCGGTATTCCGAAGTAACTTGTTCCCAACTTGAACATTGCAGCGGAAATCCGATTGACGAATCCGCGCGGCATATTTAGAATGCCACTTCTGTATTGGCCCCTTAAGGAGAAGGACGTTATGCCGCGAAGGATCGAATTGTTTGTCGGCTTGGCAATAATTGTTGTCGCCCGGTTGTCTGTCGCGCCATCAACTGCGCTGTGCGATAACATCCCTTCAGCATCGGGCGATACGCCGTATAGCTTGGTCTCTGCCGAAGAGCCGGTCAAGCCGTCCCAAGACGGCATCACGAAGCCGGTCAGTGCCGCATCGGAAGTGCATGTCGTAAAGCCAAGCGAGAAATATACACCGTCATCCCTTGAAAAAGATGATAAAGACTCTTTCAGTGGACGCGGTTTCTCAAAAGAACCGGCTCCCAAAGAAGCACCTTCCCAAGAAACACCTACGCCGAGTGGTCCCGATGCTAAAGTTACCCAGGGCGAGCCGGCTGTTGGCGAGCCGCTGGCACCGGGAATCGTCCAAGTTCTTCAAGCGGAAATCCTTGCCGCCTTCCGCGAACGCGGTAACGTCAGCAATTTCGCCAAGTTCCAACGCTATGCGGCGTTCAAACTCGATTCGTCGGCCGCACCTTATACCGGTTCGGAGTTGGCAGGCAATTGTCGCCTCTCCTGGTACGACCATTTACTCAGGCATCCCTTATCCGCAACCGGCGAGGCCGAGCAGTTCACGCGCGACGTCCATACCGCCATTTCAAATGACCGTGGCGGACTCGCTAGGCTGCTGCCGATCATTGCTGCTAAGCTCGATTGCCCCAAACATGGGGTGCATCCCTATCCGGTAGCAAAATCGCCGCAAGAGGCTCTCGAAATCGTGAAGCGGGCACTCATCGAGGCCCAGGTCGCCCATGCCGCTGCGTTGGCCCCGCTGAGCAAGAGCGAGGTTCGCGAATTGGCGGCCTACATTTACCCCATCATGTTAGGTCAAAACAAGGCCGCCCATACGCTCAGCGATCGCGGCACCGGTCGGCGGCTCGTTGATTTGATGGAGAAGATGGACCGCAGCGCGCTCATTAGCGCGGCTGAAGCACTCGTTCCGCTTACGGACCCCGAGTTGCTCGATCAGTTAAAGGCGTATCCGGACAACACGAGCGTTACCGTTGACGGCGTATCCGGGCACGTCGTCGCCAAGATTGCTACGCCGGCCGGGGCGATTGTGATCGGCGGCAAAGAGTCGAACGTCTATCATTTGGAAGCGATGCGCGATGTCGCCTGCGTGATTGACCTGGGCGACGAAAACGGCTACTCGGAAGGTGCCGTGAACATCGATCGACCGCTGCTGGTAACGCTCAACCTTGGCGGCAAGAACGTTTTTCGCGGCAGCAAGCCAGGCATCCAAGGCTCGTCGATTCTCGGCGTCTCCATGATCGTCAACTGCGGCGGTGGCAACCGTTACATCGGCGAGGACGTGGCCCAGGCTTCGACCATCGGCGGAGTGGCCATCATCGATGAGTTTGGCGGCCACAACGACTACAAAGGCGTGCGGCGCGTGCAGGCCCAGGCCATCGGCGGAATCGGAATCTTGATCGGTCGCGGCGGTGAGAACAACTATCACGCCGCCATGTGGGCGCAGGGCCTGGGCGGCCCGCTTGGATTCGGAATTCTCGACGATCTACAAGGCCACGACCACTATTACGTCGGCGGGCTGAATGTCAATTCGTATAAGCCCGAGACGCCCGGTTACGAAGGCTTTGGCCAAGGCGTCGGCGGCGGCATCCGGCAAGTTGCCGATGGCGGCATCGGCATGCTTCTAAACGGTGGCGGGCATAATGTCTACGAATTCGACTATCTTTCCCACGGCGGCGGATATTGGTGCGGACTGGGCTTCGCGCGCGACTTTGGCGGGTATAGCAAGCGGCTCATCGCACGCAAGAACTTTTATGGCGGCGAACGCACAGAAGAACTCTTTCAACGGTTCGGCTGCGGCTGGGGTTGCCACTACGCCTTGGGTTTTTGCTTCGACGATAAGGGCCACAGCACGTTTGAGGGCAGCATCATGGGCAGCGGCATGGCCTGGGACTGTTCGGTTGGGGCACTCTGCGTCCTCGGAGGCGACAACAAATTTGAGGCCGCCAACAGTTTGGTACAAGGATGCGGCGCCCAAGGAAGCCTCGGCATCTTATA
>JANXOJ010000450.1 GCA_025353625.1 Planctomycetota bacterium
GCGATGCGGGTCTTGCTATTGCGATAGAAAATGCCTTTCCCCGAGGCATCCGCCGGTGCCGACTCGTCGCCGCCCACGCAGGCCGCATAGCTGCAAGCGGCAGCCTTGGCGACGGCACTACCGCCCGCATTGGGCACTCCAAACGCCGTAGGTGGCGGCCTATCGGATGGACAAACATAGGTCTTGATGACCGTTTGAACGGCCTCGGAGTTTTTGGGAGCTTCGACGGGCAACTTGAAATCAATGGAGCCAAAAACGGTTTTCTCTTCCTCATAGGGAAGGATGTAGGCGGCCCAACCCCAGCCCGGCGTTGTGTCGGCGGCTCCATCCTCATAGGCGGGCGTCGCCCTATATCCCGGGGGAAATGCCCCTTGGCTATCGTGGAAATTGATGGTTGCCAGCCCCATTTGCTTGAGATTGTTCGTGCAAGCTATCCTTCGCGCAGATTCCCTTGCGGCGTTAATGGCCGGCAACAATAGGCCGATCAAAACGCCAATAATGGCAATCACGACCAGCAATTCCACCAAGGTAAACGCTTGACGGTGCGATATAGGTCTTCCTTTAGCGGAGAAATTCATAAAAACCCTTCCTGTGGTGGGGCGATCCTTTGAAATCGTACTCTTTCCAGCATGGAAAACGGCGGGAACCGGCGTCCCTGGGACGTCAGTCGTTATTGACATGATTTATTGTAATAAATCAATTCATGACGTCAACGGGATTTAACGATAATATCGCCGGTGATGCCACAATTTCTTCCTGGACTCGTCTTACGATCGGCGAAAAAGCCGGTAAAATAGCCGGTTTTCCTGGGCTGTTCCGCCCATGTAAAAGCTTTGTAAAAGTTCTGAAGCCCAACGCATGAAGACTTGGTTTGAGCAACTAATTCAAGACGGCTACGCGATACTTTGCGGCGTCCTTTCGCCGATGGAAGTCGATGCTGCGTGCGCAGATAGTGCGCGAGCTTTCGCCGAGCAATCGGCTTCGGCATCGCTTCTCACCAGCAAGGCCGGGGCGGCCTACGGTGCGCGTAATTTGCTGGAAATCTGGCCGGAAGTCGTCGCGTTTATGCGGATCCCGGCCCTCGCCGGCCCGCTGGTCAAAATACTCGGACCTCAAGGCGGTTTGGTTCGCGGGCTTTACTTCGACAAACCGCCCGGTGCCACTTGGTCGCTGCCGTGGCATCGCGATTTGACGATTGCCGTGCAACGTCACGGCCCGCTCGGTCACTTTAAGAAGCCAACGCTCAAGGCGGGCGTGCCACATGTCGAAGCACCGCCGGATTTGTTGGCGCGGATGGTGACCGCTCGGATTCATCTCGATTCCATGACGCCGAGTAACGGCCCACTGGCAGTACTTCCAGGTTCGCATCGGCTCGATGCGACCGATTGTCGCGACGCGGTTACCCTTCAATGCGCAGCCGGCGACGTGCTATTGATGCGGCCGCTGCTGAGTCATTCCAGCATCGAAAGTGCGGCCCATTGCGCGGAACATCGGCGAATCGTTCATCTCGAATTCGGGCCCTCGCCGGAACTGCCCGACGGGTATGCGTGGCACAGTTTTTACCGCTTGCCCAACAACGTCGGATCGCGATAGGGCTGATGCTGTGCATAGAGTGCAGCCCGCTTTTCGATATCGCGGACGGCTTGGGCCGGTTTTTTTTCCTGGGTTGCTTTTTCAATGGCACGCTGGGACATTCGCAGGGCGTCCTCGAAGCGGCCGGCTTCGGCGTACGCGGCGGCCAACGTATCGAGCAGGTCGGAGTCGCACGTCGGCAACGCGGACGCCGGTTCGGCGATGGCAACGGCCTTCGATCCATCGCGGAATGCTTCCTTCGGATGTGCGGCGTATATCCAGGCCAAATTATTGATGGCCGAGACACCCTTGGGACGCAGCCGCAGGGACGTTGCGTAACTGTCGATGGCGTCTTGCGTCTTGCCTTGGTCCTGCTGTTGCAAACCGAGGCCGAAGAAGGAAGTCGAATTCGTAGGCTCCAGGCGAACCGCCTCGCGGAGGCACGCTTCGGCCTGGGCATGGTCGGCAATGTCTTGGCAAACATTTGCTTTTTGCAGATACGCCTTGACGCAATTCGGATCGAGCCGCAGGACTCGGTCGTAAATTGCAATGGCCTCGGCATACTTTTTCTGAATCGCGCGCAGCATGGCCATGCTTCCATAGGCGTCGATGTAGTTAGGTTCGATGTGAATTGCCTGCTCGATATTCCACTCGGCTTCGTCGTAGCGATGTTGGCTTATCAAGACCGTTGCCAGATTGTTGTGGGCGATGTTGTTCCCGGTGGTAACGGTCAGGGCGTGCTCGAAGAGGGTGCGCGAATTGGCCCAGTAGGCGACTTGGCGAGAGGCAATCGACGATAAGGCGACGACCAACGCAACGGCGGCAAGTGCCGGCAGCAATTTTAAGCCCGACGGGGAAATACGCGCCCTAACCCCCCGCCCCCGTCCCGTGTACGGTGGAAGGGAGTTTCCGCTCTTCGCGGCAAGGTCGGCAAGCGACCAGACGACGAGGACGAAGATGCCAATGAGCGAAAGGTACGTGTAGCGGTCGGCCATGGCTTGCGAGCCGACTTGCACGATGCCGATCACCGGCACGAGCGTGCCCAGATACCACAGCCAGCCAACGGCAAAATACTTGTGCTTTCGCGCAGCCGCGAGCAAAAAGGCGGTCAACCCAACGAGAAGAATTCCGCATGCCATCGCAGCGAGCCAATTGACGCTCTTCGGTAGCGGATAAATCACCGCCAGTCCAACCGGCCACACCATTTTTTGCAAATAGCCGCAATACGACTGCATCACCGTGGCGATGCGGGCGGGGACCGACAAGCGGATCAACGTAAGAACCGCGCCGCCGCGCGATTGAGCGATGACCGTTACGACGCAACTGGCCGCCGAGAGGAGCAGCAGCGGCAGCTTTTCATGCACCTGCGCTGCAAGCCGGGTAATTGCCGCACGTTGTAGAGGCCAATAGTCCAGGAGCATCAACAGAAATGGCAACGTTACGAGCATCGGCTTGGCCATGAGACTGGCTGCAAAGAGGATAATCGCCGTAAGATAGCGTCCCCAATCGCGATGCTGCAAAAAGCCGAGCCAGACCCATATCGTCGCGAGGCCCAGCGACGTGCTAAGAACGTCTTTGCGTTCGGCGGCCCAAGCAACCGATTCGACGTGCAGCGGATGCGCGGCGAAAAGCGCGGCAACCATCAAACATCGCCAAGCGGCCCCCGTCGCGCGAAGCAACAGGCAATAGAGCAGCACGGTGTTGAGAATATGAAAGCCGACGTTCATCAGATGATGGCCGGCGGCATTCGAGCCGAATATCTGCCAATCGATCATGTGCGATATCCAGGTCAGCGGATGCCAATTCGCTGCATGAACCGTGGTTGCGGCCCACTTCAGTCCGTTCCACGTAAGACCGTCGTTGACGCGTTCATTCGACTTGATGTAAACGTCGTCGTCGTAGTTGATGAATTCGTTTTGCGCGACGGGCCAGTAGATGAGAACCACGAGCAAAGCCAGCCCCAAGCAATTCGCCAAGTCGCGGCGCGGATTGAGCTTCGAGAGGTTTACGTCGTTCGCAAGGGGTGCGACTGCGATGCTTGCCGGTCGAGTTTGCGATCTTGCTTTTGCCATGAGTCTCGGAAAAGGGGAAACGTTCAACGCCCGCCGGCTAACGGAAGAGAGCCAACAACGTACTCATCTCGCTCGGCGCGATGACATTGCACATTTTCCGCTCGGCAAACTGAATCGACAACTCGTGGAGCCTGACGAATACTCCTGCCGAAATGTTGGTCCTCAATCGTTGGGTTTTGGACGTCGGTCACTTTCCGTCGGCAGCTTCCCGCTGGAAACAAATATGGCGTTTCCAGTGCGTTTCGTCCAGGGCTGGGCAGTCGGTGCGAACGTGGGCACCGCGGCTCTCGGTGCGGGCCAGGGCGGCATCGATCATCATCCGCGCGGCCGAAAGCATGTTCTGGAACTCCCATCCGCTGGGATCGCTGAACTGTCGGGCCAGCACGTAGCGGCACCAGTGCATTACATTTTGCTGGGCCTCGGCCAAGCCCTCGCCATCGCGGCGCACGCCGACATTTCGCCACATGAGGCTCTTCAAGGCGTTGCGGATATCGTCCAGGTGGAGCGGCTCGCCTACCGGTTCAATCTTGGGGTTCTCGATGGCCAAGGCGGAGAAGTCGTCGTGGACGCACGACGCGGCCTGCGACGCGCCTTCGCCCGCGTGCGCTCCATAGACCAGGGCTTCCAGCAAACTGTTGGAAGCAAGGCGGTTCGCACCGTGAAGGCCCGACGACGTGACTTCACCCGCGGCCCACAGGCCGGGCAAGCTGGTGCGGCCATCAAAATCGACGGTGATGCCGCCCATCATGTAATGCGCACCGGGCCGCACGGGGATGCGGTCGCGGGTGATATCGATATCGAATTCCTCGCAAATAGCGGCAATGCCAGGGAATCGCAATCGAACCCGCGCCGGGTCGAGGTGCGTCATATCGAGATAGACGTTCGGATGGCGGGTCTTTTCCATCTGGCTGACGATCGACAGGCTGACAATATCGCGCGGCGCCAGTTCGCCGCGCGGGTCGTAGTCCTGCATGAAGCGATAACCGTTGCGGTCGACGAGGCGCGCCCCTTCGCCGCGCGTCGCTTCGCTAATCAGGCTGCGGCTGCCGCCGGCAATATAGAGCACCGTGGGATGGAACTGCACGAATTCGACATCGCGAAGTTCGGCCCCGGCGCGATAGGCGAGGGCGAGGCCATCGCCGGTTGCCACGGATGGGTTGGTCGTTTCGCGATAGAGTTGGCCCGCACCGCCGGTGGCCAGAACGGTTTGCTTGGCCCAGACGAGCGTTTTGCCGTGTTCGCTATTCCATACGATGGCACCGCGGCATTTGCCCTCAAAGGTGAGCAGGTCAATCGTAAATGTCTTCTCCCAAATCTGGACGTTCGCCTGGGAGCCGACGCGCTCGGTCACCGCCCGCATGACTTCCTTGCCGGTGGCATCGCCCAAGGCGTGGACGATGCGGTCGTGACCGTGGCCACCTTCCCGTCCCAAAGCGATCCGCCCGTCGGCTTTGTCGAACTCGGTGCCCCAAGCAATAAGCTCCTCGATGCGACGCGGGGCTTCACCGATGACGCGGCCCACGACTTCCGGATCGCAAAGCGATCCGCCGGCAACGAGCGTATCGGCGGCGTGGTCCTCAACGCGGTCGTCGGGATCGAGCGCGCCGGCAATGCCCCCTTGGGCGTAGACGCTGTTGGAATTCCGCATGCCGTCCTTGGTGACCATCAGGACCGACAATCGCGGATCG
>JANXOJ010000454.1 GCA_025353625.1 Planctomycetota bacterium
GTGGTACACGTTCGACGCCCGGCACAACGTTCCCCGGATCGGCCGCGTTTTGATGGCGCGGGGCCGCGACGCGGCCGATGTGGCCATGACGACCTCGTTTGGCAAGAACACCCTCGAACGTTTCACGGTTTGGACGAACGAAGTTACGGAGGAAGATAATTCGCAGCGAATCGGGGGCAATTACCCCATGTGGCGGGGCCCCCTTGCGTTCTCCGAGCCGCGCACTATAATTGGGTAGCTCGATGAGTCGCCGGAGAGTGTTTTGCGGCTCCTTGTAGCAATGGATTTGAATTCGTCGGATGACTAGATAAAGAGCAACTCGGCGGCGTGGTCGTCGGGGGGCGCGTTGAAGAGTAAACCGACGTGGACGAATACCTTATGGCGTTCGTCCACGTCGGTTTTTTTGTTTTCTGCTTGGGAAACCACAGGAGGTGACCAGTGAATCAAATACAACCCCTTTTTCTGTCGACCTACCCGCCGGAAGCCTGCGGACTGGCGACTTTTACCCGCGATTCGGCCGATGCCGTCGACACGGCGGCGGGTGAGTCGGTGTCGTCGATTGCGGCGATTCAGAAGACCGCCTCGCTTCGTTATGATGATCCGCGCGTGGCCCACGTCATCGACAACAGCCTGCCGCATGCGTACCGCCGCGCCGCGGATGCCGTCAATGACGGCCCCTGCGACGTGGTGAGCCTGCAGCACGAGTTCGGCCTCTATCCGGGCGATTGGGGCAAAGACATCTTGGACTTCGTGCGCCATTGCCGCAAGCCGATCGTCACGACCTTTCATACGCTCTTGACCCAGCCCGACCCGCTGCCGCGGCGGCTGATTAGCAAGCTGGCCGCGCATAGCCAGGAGATCGTCGTGATGACCAAAATCGCCGCCGAGCTCTTGACCAGCGTGTACGGCGTATCCGAGGAGAACGTTCACGTGATTCCCCACGGTGTGCCGATGGTTCCTTTTCATCGCAACGGCGAGCACAAAGCCAGGCTGGGGCTTACGGGGCGGAAGATCATTTGCACCTTCGGGCTCATCAATCGCGGCAAGGGACTGGAGTTCATGATCCCGGCCATGCCGCGGATCGTTGCCCAATGCCCGGACGTTCTCTATCTGATCGTGGGCGTTACCCACCCGCAGGTCAAGCGCCACGAGGGCGAAGGCTATCGAGAGAGCCTGGCCAAGATGGCGGAGGACCTCGGCGTCGCCGCGAACGTCGCCTTCGTCAACGAGTATCTTGCCCTGGACGATCTGCTGGCTTACTTGCAATCGTGCGATGTCTATGTCACTCCATATCCGGGCAAGGACCAGATTGCCAGCGGCACGTTGGCCTACGCCCTGGCCGCCGGCGGGGCCGTGGTCAGCACTCCTTACCTGTACGCCGCAGAGGTCCTGGCCGACGGGCGTGGCCTGCTCGTTCCCTTTGGCGATAGTGGCGCCATGGCCGACGCGACGTTGCGATTTCTGACCGATGTCGAGTTTCAGCGCGAGACGCGGCAGAAAGCCTATCGCTATGCCCTGCCCATGTTCTGGTCGAGCGTCGGGAAGCAATACTTGGATCTGTTCACGCAGAGCGTATCGATCAATCAAGGAATGGAACGGCTGTATCGCAGGGCGTTTCCCATGCCTGGCGACGAACTCCAATCCGCCGAACTGGCAATGGAAGGCTTTTGACAACCATGAATTTCCCTATCCCTTTGAATCACCTGGATCGCATGACCGATTCCACGGGGCTCATCCAGCATGCCATCTACAGCATTCCCCGCCGGGATAGCGGCTATACCACCGACGACAACGCGCGGGCCTTGCGTCTCTGCGTCCGTCTCTGGAATCAAGATCCCGAAGAGCGGATGCTGAAACGGGTGACCAATTACCTGAGCTTCCTGGAATTTGCGCGGGGCATTGGCCGGGGGTTCCACAATTTTCTCGGTTACGACCGCAATTGGCTCGATATCGAGGGCTGCGGCGATAGCCAAGGCCAGGCGGTCCGCGCGCTCGCAGAAGTCCTGGGCAGCGGCTTGCCGGATGGCTATCGAGCGGTGGCCCGCGAGTTGATCGAAGGGGTTCTGCCCACGCTCGCGGACCTGCGCAGCCTGCGGGCGCAATCGTACGTGATCCTGGCATACGGGCATCTATGGAACGCGGAGGTCGCCGACATAGAACCGTTGGAGAGCGTGGCCTGGTCGGCGGCGCGACGGCTGGCAGAATGCTATGGTCGCGCGATACAGCCTGACTGGCGGTGGTTCGAGTCGCGCATGACGTATGCCAATGCCGTCTTGCCGCACGCGATGTATGTCGCCGCCAAGCGCTGGCCGCAGGAGAACTTCCTCGATATCGCCCAAGCATCGTTCACGTTCCTTGATGAACAGACAACCTCTGCCGGCGTTTTCTGGCCGATCGGAAACGAGGGCTGGTATCCCCGTGGCGGCGAAAGGGCACTTTACGATCAACAGCCGGTGGAAGCGGGCACGATGGCCGAAGCCGCGCAGGCGGCGTTCGAACTGCTTGGCAGCGCGGAACACCTGGCCGCTTTCCGCCGCGCACACGGCTGGTTCCACGGCCGCAACAGTCTGGCGAGGCCGCTGGCGGTTGTCGATGGCCGCTGCTGCGACGGCCTTCATGCCTCCGGCGTGAACGAAAATCAGGGGGCCGAATCGACGCTCGCCTACCTCTTTACGGAAATGAGCAACCGCGAGGTCGTGAAAATGCACGGCCGTTATGCAGTGTCTGAAGCTATCGTCACGTGAAATCAACTGTAGTTGCTGCGAAGGCGGTAATTCATGGAAATGAAATCAACCGAGGAACCGAAAGCGCCGCACGGCTATGCGGAATTGTTCCAGCGCCACGTCGGCAACCCCATTCTGACGGCTCTCGATTGGCCCTATCCGGCACATACGGTATTCAATGCCGCCGCGTGCCAGGCAGGTGACGAGACGGTCCTGCTGGTTCGCGTCGAGGATCGCCGCGGTCATTCGCATCTGGCCGTGGCCCGCAGCAACGACGGCGTGTCGCATTGGCGCATCGACGACAAACCCAGCTTTGCGCCCGATCCGATCAACTGCCCTGAGGAGGAGTGGGGCGTGGAAGATCCACGTGTAACGTGGGTCGCGGAGCGCGGAAATTGGATCATCGCCTATACGGCCTACTCGCCTCGCGGACCGCTGGTCTCGTTGGCGGAGACAAACGACTTCAAGTCGTTCGACCGGCTCGGCCCCGTCTTGCCTCCGGAGAACAAGGACGCGGCCGTCTTTCCCCGCCGATTCAACAATCGCTACGCGATGATCCATCGCCCGGTCCCCTCCGGAAAATCGGGGGCGCATGTCTGGATCTCTTATTCGCCCGACATGAAACATTGGGGAGATCACCGCATCCTCTTTCAAGCGCGGCAGGGCGCGTGGTGGGATGCCAGCAAAATCGGCTTGGGTCCGCCCCCCTTGGAAACCGCCGAGGGCTGGCTGGTTCTTTACCACGGCGTGCGCGTGACGGCGGGCGGCAGCTTATATCGGCTTGGACTCGCGCTGCTCGATTTGGAGGATCCCGGCCGAGTGCTTCGCCGCAGCGACGAGTGGGTGTTTGCTCCGGAAGCGCCCTACGAATGTCATGGCGACGTCGGCGATGTCGTATTCCCGTGCGGCTGGATCCTGGACAAGCCGACCGGCACGATTCGTGTCTATTACGGCGGCGCCGACACTTGCCTGGCACTGGCCACGGCGCGCCTTTCCGATCTGCTCGACTACCTTCGCGACTGCCCTGCCCCGCAAACGCAGCAACACGCAAGACCGGCCGTGCGGGACGAACATCGCGCATCGCGCCGACGCATGCTGAACCACTAGACGAAAGCCGGACATCATGGTGCGATCGAATAACCGTAAAGCGGGCCAGGGTTCCTTGAGCGTCCGGCGACTGCCCATCATCCTGGCAAGCGACATTCGCCGCGTCATAACCCGCTTCTTCGATCCCGGCGGCGAAGCGCGGATCGAAAGCATCGTTGAGCGCATCATCGGTTTGAGCGGCGGATACGTCGACCGATTGCTGGACGAGGTATTCGCGAAATTTGGCGCCCGCCACGGCAACATTGCCGCCGTCTTCGATGAAAACTACCGCCGCGGCATGGGCATGCTCGGCAAGTCGGACGACCTCTCGCACAATCGCCGGCTGCTGATCGGATCGTACCTCACGGCGGAGTACTCGATCGAATCGGCAGCTCTTTTCAATCCCTCGATCGTCCCGCACCATAATCAGAATAATCTTCCCGCCGGCGCAGTGCGGTTCATCATGAGCCTGCGTGCGACGGGCGAAGGACACGTCTCGTCGATCGTCTTCCGCAGCGGAGTAATCACCGCCGACCAGCAGATCCAGATGGACCCTTGCGGACGTCACACACGGCCCGTCCGCGTAGTCCCCGACAAGCGGTACGACAAGCCCTTGTTCCTGCGCAAATTGAAAGACATCGGCGTTCACGAGGCGGAGGTCGATCTCGTGCTGGGCCGCCTCGACGACAGTTTTACGTTGGCGCAACTCGAACATGCCGTTTCGGAGGCGCGGAACCCGGCATCCGATACGCCGGCCATCGAGAAGTCGCTCGACGACATCCGCTGGCTGGCCCACTCCAACTATCAACTGGAACTTCCGCAGGAAGCGCAGGCCTCGGAGATCGTCATCTTCCCGCAGACCAGCAATGAAAGTCACGGCATCGAAGACTTGCGCATGGTCCGTTTCGTGGACGACGACGGATCGATAACTTATTACGGCACCTGTTCGGCCTATGACGGCCGCAGCGTGCTGCCGCAACTGATCGAGACCCGCGACTTCCTCCGCATCGGAGTGCATACGATCAACGGCGCCTGCGCTCTGAACAAGGGCATGGCGCTCTTTCCGCGGCGGATTGGCGGCCACTTTGTGATGTGCTCGCGGATCGACGGCGAGAATCTCTTCCTCATGTTTTCCGACATCGTCCATTTCTGGGAATCGGCCGCGAAGTTGCAGTCGCCGCGCAAACCGTGGGAGTTCGTGCAAATCGGCAATTGCGGCTCGCCCTTGGAAACGCCCGAGGGCTGGCTGCTGCTGACCCACGGCGTGGGTCCGATGCGGACCTACGGCATCGGCGCGATGCTGTTGGACCTGGATGACCCGCTGAAGGTAATCGGCAGTCTCGACGAGCCGTTGATCACGCCCACCGAGGAGGAGCGCGACGGCTACGTGCCGAACGTGGCCTATTCCTGTGGAGCGATGATCCACGGCGGACGTCTTTATCTGCCGTTCGCGACATCCGACAGGATAACGCGAATTGCCATGATCTCGCTCGATTCACTGCTCGACCGGCTCATCCGCTGATAGCGATTTACTGTAAGGCAGAGCTCGAACTCAGGTTGACCGCGGCAGCGGAACTATTGCGTGATCATCTGGGAGAGATGCGATGGTTCCACCCGGGGCGCATTGCAATGGCCGCAGAACGGCCGATGGCGCGTTCCCACGCAGAGCGTGGGCACGATTTAACCCAAGTTGGAGACTTTGACAACAAAATCGACGATTTTGGGCGGTTGATCGAACGTAAGTTCTTTGCCCGCAACAAAAAGTCTCTAATTTGGGTTAGTCGCGAGATGCTGTCTCGGAAATCGACCGGCTGTAAACTGGCGTTTACCGGAATCGCTCGACGGCAGACTCAAGGCAGATGGATGTGCATTCTTCATGTCATGGAATGGAGCCTTGCGTGCAGTGGTGTGACACACCGCCTGCGATTCTTGGCTGCACGAAACCTACAGATGTGGCGCACGCCGCTGCGCGCAAGGTTCCTCGGTTTGCGCGCGGAGGTGTTCGCCGCTTCCGGGCGCAAAGGCCTGCGGCCAAAGTGCGGAGGTCAAATCGACCTCCGCACGCAATCGATTGCTGGTTCGGCGACACAAATAGCGCCCGCGCATGACAAGAAGATCATTGAGGACTTCGGCCAGGAATGAAAGAACTGCTTGCCGTGGCCGCGGTTATGGCGAAGCAACTGCCTGTACGCCAACCCCCCCAACCAGAGTGAAATAGCCGCGTGACGCGGTTTGTGGCCGCCGGTGGGCCGGTACTCCGGTGGCCCAACCGGGCCAACGGAGGCGGCACGCGGGCCGCATGGGCCGCACGTGCGGGGCACATCGGCCGAGGCGAGGCGACGCCGGGTACGAAGGGCGAATAGAGGCAATTTTCAGGCCGGACCGTGGTCGGTGACGCCTTACCGGCCGCGCTGCGACCGGGCTCGTCTGCCGTGCTTTGGAGTCTAATATGGTGGGTTGACCCAGCCTCGGAATTTCGGCGGCGGCAAGTCGAAGCCAATCTTGCCAATGATATGGGCAAAGGACTCCAAGGCTTCTGCTTGTGCCGCACGCGAGGCAGACTTCAATGCTCGGGTCTTCCCGCGATACGGCAGGCGGTTCGTTATAAGGCTGCCCGCAGCGCGGGAAGACCCGGAGTTTGAGAGTCTTCATAGTGATGTGGCTTGGTCGGTTGGTAGTAACGCTCGATTCAAGATCGAATCCGAGCAGTAAGTCAATAGCGCGCCCGCTACACGTTTTCGAGATAGCTCGAACTCGACTCGGTGGGCCGGGCGTGGAGATACCGGCCTGTAGTGGCAATTGAGGAATGCCCAAGTGTGGCTTGAACGAGATGGATCGGCGCACCGTGATCCAGGGCATGCGATGCATGGGCGTGGCGCAGCCAATGGCACGATACGGCCTTTTCGATGCCCGCACGCTTCGCCGCCTTGCTGACAATCCGCCACACCTGGGATTCGTCGAGGTGTCCGCGCTTTCGGCTGCGGAATACGGGCATGTTGTCGGCGGCACCTTTCCGCAACAATTGCACCGCCCGCCATACGGATTCGGGCATCAAGACTGATCGCGTTTTCGCTCCCTTCCCAAGAACAGTTATC
>JANXOJ010000471.1 GCA_025353625.1 Planctomycetota bacterium
CGCTCGGCCGCGCTGTCCGCAGTTAGCGCGACATCCAGCGCCGCTCAACGTCAGGCCGCTATCCAACAGGTCGATCAGGCTAACCAACAGCTCGTCACCATCGGCAATCAGCAGGTCAACGGCCGTTACCTGTTCGGCGGATCGGCATCCGGGGCACCACCGTTCGCGATCGATGCCTCGGGCAATGTCGTCTATTCCGGCAAGAACGATCAGATTCTAAGCTACGTCGATGTCAATCAACTCTTCGCCACGAACGTTAATGGCGACCAGGCTTTTGGCGCGCTTTCCAAGCCGGTCCAAGGGGCGTCGCTCTCGCCCGCTCTTTCGCTCGATACGCAACTTTCAAACCTCAATGGAGGCCAAGGTGTCGCGGGGGGCACGATCGCAATTTCCGACGGCACGAGCACTAGCCTCGTCGATCTTCGTCAAGCGCATACGCTGGGCGATGTTGCCACATTGATTCATCAGCACCCGCCGACGGGCCGCACGATAAACGCGGAAGTCACTTCCACAGGTCTTACGTTGCGCCTCGTTCCGATCGGCGGCAACACGAGCGACAACCTCACGGTCAACGATGTCAACGGCAACACCACCGCGAGCGACCTTGGCATCAACAGCAAGGTGGGCGTTGGGCCGGGACCGCTGGTTGGCAACCCGCTGACGACGAGCGTTGCACCAACCACGGCACTAAGCGACCTCTATGGCACAAAAGCTCGGGCCTTCGTCCGCGTTTCTGCCACTGCCAGCGATATCATCTTGGAAGCCAACTCGCCCGGCACGACGGCAGCCGGCGGCGTATTGCTCAATGGCGTGACCGTCCAATTTGCCGCCGACGCCGCAGCCGCCGGTCAGGAGACCGCAACGTTTACCGCCGGCACGCCTGCCTCGGGCAACAATCCCGGCGCGGCCGGTACGCTCACGGTTCATATTTCAACCTCTGCTGCATCCGCCAGCCGCTCGGATCAGATCATCGCGGCCATCAACAAGGTGCCCGGCCTGCCCTTCACGGCTCGACTCGATCCCACGGCCCAGGATGGCAGCGGCCAGCCGCCGATTACGACCCTGCCCGCGACGACAACGACTCAAGGCGGTATTGGGACCACTCTCGACACCACTTCGGGCTTCCAAATCATCAGCGCGGGCAAGAGCTACAACGTTGATATTAGCGGTGACAAGACCGTTCAGGATTTGCTCAATTCGATCAATACGTCGGGTGCCGGATTGCAGGCGGACATCAACCCGGACCAGTCGGGCATCCAGGTTCGCTCGCGCGTCAGCGGAGCCGATTTCTCGATTGGCGAAAATGGCGGCACCACCGCTACGCAGCTCGGTTTGCGGACGCTCACCGCGACTACGCCCCTGGCACAGTTCAATCGCGGTCGCGGTGTCGGTCGCAATACCGGTACGCCGGGCGGAGCGGACTTCTCGATCAGCGAAACGGTGCCCAACTCGGCAACGCCGATCACCTTGAGCGTCGGAATTACAACGGCCAACACGGTGGGCGATGTACTTACATCAATTAATCAGGCCGCTCAAGCCGCCGGCACGACGATTCAGGCGCGCTTGACCGTCAGCGGCAATGGCATCGAAGTCTACGATGCGGACCCGACGCACGGCCCAATCACAATCACCGCCGACACGCAGAGCTCGGCGGCCGTTGACTTGGGCCTCGTTCCATCGGGCAAGACATCCGCCAGTTCCACGGCCGACGCGTTGGCTAGCGGACGCGAATCGTCCGGCCCTAACAGTGGATTGCTAATACAAGCCAAAACGCCCGGTAGTGCGGGCAACGTCCAGGTCATTTTTCGCCAGGACGCCGCGATCGGCCAGGGCAATGCGACATCCCAATACGATGCGACGCTGGGAACGTTGACGATTAGAATCTCGCCGAGCACGACGGCTGCCGCAATCGTAACGGCCGTGCAGGGCGACCCGGTCTCGAACGCAGCGTTCTCAGCCGCACTCGATACATCGTCCGACCCGGCGAATAATGGCAGTGGCATCGTTCAAACCCAAACGGTTCGGCTCTTTGGCGGCAAGGACGTGGCGACGGCGGGAACCGATACGAATCCCCACCAAACCGAGAG
>JANXOJ010000502.1 GCA_025353625.1 Planctomycetota bacterium
GGTGATGGTAGTCTCGATCCCCGGAATCGCGGCAGGCGGCGGCCCGGTTGTGGTGAAGGGACCGATGGTCACCAGCCCGGTGATGGGATTCACGGCCAGGGTAACGTACCTTTTTCCGCTGCCGCTGGCGGCAGAAAGCCAAATCGTGGTTGGCGTCGTGGTTGTGGTGCCGCCCAGCGGGTTGAAGTCGAGAGTCGCAATCGGCGAAATCGAATTGCCCGTGCTGGCAGCCGCTGCAAGTTGTACGGGCGGCCCAATGTGCGGCAGGGTATCGAGATCCGTAATGTGTTGCGTCGGCGGGTCGCCTGGAGAACTGAAGGGCGTCTTGGGCAGAGTCGCTAAACTGGTATTTGCGCCGTTGTATTGCAATATGTAGCGGTTGTTCGCCAAATCCCAGGTGATGCGGTAGTAACTATTGTTGCCGATCGCCAAACTTCGGGCATAAGCCAAATCGGTGCCGATAACGTGTGCCGTGGCATCGAGTTGTTCGCACACGTTCGGCTGCGAACTGGGAATCATCAACGTACAGAGGATGCCGATAACGGCCACCACGAGGAGCAGTTCCAATAAGGTGAACGCGGCTCGCGATGGTTTACGATTGGACATTTTCTACTTCTGTTCTTCTGCCGGCTCCGCGACGGGTGCCGTCTCAGTGATCGTAATCGCCGCTTCGGCTTTCACCGTTGAGGCTTTGCTTGCTTCGCCCTGCTTAGGCAGTTCGGTAACAATTACCTTCACCTCACCGCTCCGCAGCAGTGCGTTTTGTTCCTTGAGCAGGTCGCGAATTTCCTTCAACTCTTGCACCATTTCCAACCGCGATTCGCTCGTATTGGCAAAAGGCGGCGAGCCGATGGGCGACCCGGCGATGGTGGTCCGATACAAGCCTAGCACGCCAAATGCGGCGACATTGAACAAAACCAACAAGGTGAAACCTGTACGACGATTCACGGCAACATTCCTTATGACGGGGGGTTTTCGGTCCATTCCAACAGATCCCAGCGGAGTCCTAGATCGCCGCTGGCCGGCACAAAAATCGGATTCTCCGCATTCTGCGAATTCATCCAAGTTTGCCAATGGTATCGGGTCGCGGTGGCACTCGGCTTGATAATCACTCGCGGAGTGGGGTCAACAAATCTGATTTTCTTCAAGTATTCAGGAAAGTAGCTCGTCCCGTTCGGAGTGCCGTATTGAGCTAGAAAGTTGTTGTAGCGTAGGTTCCAACGGCTCGACGACTTGCCGAGCCATTCCGAACGTCCCTGCAAATTAACCGAGCCGGCGATCAATTGCCCGGTAAAACTCAGGGGCTTCGCCGTTTGACTCCCGGTAGCTACCTTGAACGTGCTAGCAAGCGAGACTTGGCCGGTGATGGTCGCCGCAGTGTTGGCCCGAATCGTGAATTGGCCTCCACCCACCAAGACCGGCAATTGGATCGGCATCGTTGAGCTATAGAGCGCAGGGAGGCTTACCGGATCGAAGCGTACGCCGGTGCCGCGAATCGTCACGTCGCCGCCAGCGATGAGCGTGCCGCGAAACGTCGCATTCGCGTAAGCATCGACACCGCCCGTGGCAAGGTAAATCCCCAGCGGGTTGGTGAGGACGTTCGGCTGCATGGCGACGTTTTGTTGCGAGTTGGCAATAGTCTGTGCGTGGTACTGTGCTCCGCCCGCATAGAGCCGATAGGTGGCTATTTCCGCAGCCGGATTCCAAGAGGCGTCAGGGCCTGCGATGGTTGCCGAAGTCGAGATGCCCAAGGTTGCCAGGAGTGTCGGCGTATCGGCATATTGTAGGAGACTCGCGTACGAGACGTTCGCATTGAATGGGCGGTCGTCGATCCCCTTGGCCACGCGATAGGCATTGAGGTCGTTGTAGTAGCGTTGCCGAATTGTGTCGTCGCTGGGCCAGATTTCTCGCGACATGCTCATCTGTCCCTGGAAATAGACCGGCCCTTCGATCCGCGACGGCACGACCACGGCATTGGCCGACATCGCGGTTTGATAGAAAGTGTAGCCGGTCATCGTTGCCCAATTGCTCGGCTCGTCGGCCATCGCCCGAGGGACCAATCGCACGACGGCGCGAATCTTGTAGGTGGCCAAGCTCTGCGGGTTGTCGGGATCGGCTGAATATCCGGTAGCGATGAGCGTCACGCGGTACGGATAGTCGCTCCAACTCGAACTGCTGGACGAGAGGGAAAGGTCGCCCGTGGTGTACGTTACCTGAAAGCTCTCGTACGGTCCCAGCGAGCCGCTGTAGGGGGTGCCGATGCCAGCCCAGGATGCGGTGCTCATTTTCTTTATCGCCAGGGTCAAGCCGGTGATGGCCGCCTGTTGTGCCGAGGGGCGACGGCGAGCATTTTGATGAATTCGTTCGGAAACGCTCTGACTTCGCATGGCTGCGTAACTCAGTGCCAGCGTTACGGAAAGCAACAGGAGTACAAAGAGGGCCGCAATGCCGCGCCGGGGAAGTAGAGGTCGATGGCTGATGGGTTGTCGGCAGTTTTTCATTTTACTCAAACTCAAATCGGATGGATCGGATAGACGCGACCGATCGCGATCGCTCCCTAAACCCTGAACCCTCACCGCCCCAGCATGTAATACAAAGCAACCGACCCAAAGTACGGCACCGCTTCCAACTGGGCCGCGTTGGCCCCCATCTCGTCGCTGGCGGGCGTAAGCTGTGCCTCAATCCTTAGCTGCGATTGCCGCAAACCCTCTTGTCCGCCGCATATTCCTTGTGCCCAATCCACGCTCTGAAAAGTTATCGTGCCGGCCTTATACTGCGCATAGCTGGCATCGGAAGGTTTCAATCTCGCGGCAAATCGCAAAGCTCCCCGTGTCGTTGCATGCGGCGTTGAAAAGGTTTGTAGCAAGTCGGTCAACGCGACCCGCGCGTTGAGTGGATTTTGCCGAATCGCCGCGATTTCCGTGGCCCAGGCGGAGGTATTCGTTAGCGACGGAACCCGTCGTGAGTCGCCGACAACCGTGATCTCCAAGAGTTGATTGGGAGCAGTCGGCGAGGGGCAGTAAACGATCAGTTCATTGAACCGCGGCAGACCGGTCGGGCTAACGGGGGGGCCTTTGGGATGCCAAACGACGAGCGTATCGGGAAAGGTGGTCGTCCCTACTCGATCCGACCAAACGATATAGCCCGGAAAACGCGCGTTGGCTTTGGCCTCGCTTGCGATTTGGCGGATTCGATCGAAGGTGACGCGAGCGTGTTGCGTGGCGGTGCCGTGCGCCTCGTTGAAACCGTAGGAAGAATGGACCGCCTCGGCCAGCATTTCCATCGTGCCGACAACCATCGCCATGATGGTCATGGCGATGATTAGTTCCACGAACGTCATGCCGCTGCGTTTAGCGAACCGCCCTGTTTCCCGCGCACTGCGCGGGAACCGGCGTTGGGCGGCGTTCTTCATTGAGGCACTCGGGACAGACGACGCAGCGCGTCGAAAAGGGTCCGTTCCCATACAGAGCGTGGAAACGAGGTGCTTCGTAATGTGAAGTCGGTTGCGCATCGACGTTATCGCTCATTCATGG
>JANXOJ010000142.1 GCA_025353625.1 Planctomycetota bacterium
CCTCGCCAATCTTGCGATGCTCTTGCTTGCCGGGCAGATCGGGGATGAACTGGTGCAGGCTACCGCCACGGTAGATGTTCAGTAATTGCTGCCCAAGACAGATACACAGAGCGGGTCGCCGGCGTCGCTCGACTTCGGCCAGCAAGGCGATCTCGAATGCCTGCCGCGCGGGGTCGATGCGGCAAGCCTTGGGGTGCCACGCCTCGCCGTAGGTCGCGGGGTCCAGGTCGTTTCCGCCAGTGAAAAGTATCCCGTCGATTCGGTCAACATAGAGCGGAACTAATGCGAGATCGACGTGGTACGGAATCGCCAGCGGCAACCCGCCCGCCCGCTCAACCGCAGTGGCATAGGCGAATGCAACGTGATATGCCGGCTTGCCATCGACATTGTCGCTAGTAATACCGATGAGGGGACGCATGGTTACTCCTGCTTTGGGACGGAAGAGCTACTCGACACCATCGCTGGGGATGCCATAAATCGCAAACTTCAACCGACGGCAAAATAGGTCTGCTTTCCCTAAATTCAGCGGTAGATTGCTTTGATGATTTCCGCGTCCCGCCGCGCGGTTACGCGACTTTACTTCGCGCGAATTTTGTGCTGTTGACTTCACCATGCGGGGGGGGGCTTAGCTTGCCAATGATTCATGATTGTAGGGCAAACTCGGTTTGCTGCAACAGTTTATTCACATTCTTGCAAAAGTCGCTCGGAAACGCTTGACGAAAGTTTCAAAACAATTAGAGTAAGGTCAGGGTTGGGATGCAATTTTCATGCACTATCGCGTTTTGAATCCCCGGAATTCATCCGGGAAATGTCACTTCATGGCCGATCGCCATCGAACAGGCGGTTTTACTTTGGTGGAACTGCTCGTGGTGATCGCCATTATCGGTGTATTGATTGGGTTGTTGCTGCCGGCGATCCAATCGGCCCGCGAGGCAGGGCGTCGCGCAGCCTGCGCCAATAACCTCAAGCAGATCGGGCTGGCGGTGCAGATGCATATCTCGGCGCACCAGGTTCTACCTAGCGGTGGCCATACATTCGACACACCCCCCAACTATCCGGGCGGTTCACCTGCGGTTTGCGATGGTCAGGAGGCGAGTTGGGCCTTCCAGATTTTGCCATTTTTGGAATCGACGGGCGTCTGGGAAGGAAAAGGGGCCAAGGCCGAAATCGACAAGACGATCCAGGCCATAGCGACGCCGGAAAAAACATACTTCTGCCCGTCGCGGCGCGGGATGCAGACGGTCACCTATAGCGACCCCTACTTCATGGGTGGCCTTACCCTCAAGCACGCGCTTTGCGATTATGCCGCTAGCAATTCGGAAGGGACGGGAGCCATTCGGCAGTATCGATGCGTCAAGCTTCCAGAAATTTCCGATGGGCTTTCGCACACGATTTTGATCGGCGAAAAGCGACTCAATCGCGCCACCTTGGGCGGTCTTCAAGTCAACGACGATAACGAAGGCTACACGGCCGGTTGGGACGAAGACACCGTTCGGAAGACGGACGCCGCGCCGCTGCCCGACAAAAATGACGCAGAGGGCGGTATCGGCGACGAACTGTTTGGCTCTTCGCACCCGCAGATGTTCCATACGGTTTTCGTCGATGGAGCCGTGAAAGTCATACCCTACGATATCGACCCCCAAGTATTTGCCAGCCTCGGCAATAAGGCCGATGGTCTTGTGCTGCCGAGCGCATTTTAATAATCCACCAGCAGGCGTTCCACCGGCGATGCACCGCGAGATCGATCATCAATCGAATTCGACGTTCGTCGACAGGTCCGCAGCCGCCATGCGACTGACGGTCGATGGTCGCTTTCTGTCGCGCGGTGGTCGGCGTGCTAGAATTCACGGAATGGCCTACGGCCCTTTCGCGCCAAATTCGCTGGGCGAACCCTTCCCCGAGCCCAACGCGCTCGACCGCGACTTCGCTCGCATGAAGGCGATCGGAGTCAACGCCCTGCGGATTTACCAACTGCCCTCCCCGCGATTTCTCGACGCGGTTTCCCGCCAGGAGGAATTGGGCGTGGTCGTCGATGTGCCCTGGTCGAAGCATTTATGTTTCCTCGACAGTCGGCAGGCATGCCGCGATGCGCGGCGTGCGGTGCGGGAAGCGGCGGTGCAGTGCCGTCATTCGCCCGCCGTATTGGCCTACAGCATCGGCAATGAAATACCGGCCGACATCGTGCGTTGGCACGGTGCGCATCGCGTCGAGCGATTCCTGGCGGAATTAGCGGACGTCGCTCGACAGGCGGATCCCGGTCGCCTCGTGACCTACGCCAACTACCCGCCCACGGAGTACCTCGACCTTTCGTTCCTCGATTACGCGACGTTCAACGTCTATCTGCACGACCCCGAAACATTCCGCCGCTACCTGTTGCGTCTGCTGAATCTCGTCGGCGACAAGCCGCTGATCTTGGGCGAGATCGGCATGGATACCATCCGCCACGGCGAGGAGGAGCAAGCGGCATTTCTCACCGGCCACATTCGGGTTGCCGAAATGCTCGGCCTTTCCGGTACGTTTGTTTTCTCCTGGACCGACGACTGGTTCACCGGCGAACACCAAATCACCGACTGGGCCTTCGGCATTACGAATGCGGATCGCAGCCCGAAGATCTCGTATCGGGCCTTGGGCGATGCGTTTGCGGCTACGCCGGTCGATCTCTTGTCGGACAAGCCCCGAGTTTCCGTGGTCGTTTGCTCCTACAATGGCGGATCGACGCTGGCGCAATGCCTGGAGTCGCTCGCGTCGCTCAATTATCCCGACTACGAGATCATTCTGGTGGACGACGGCTCGACCGACGACACGCGTTCCATCGCCGCACGGTTCCCGCAAATAAACGCCATCCACCAGCCCAACTCCGGCTTGAGCGCGGCACGAAACGTCGGCTTGAAGGCCGCTACCGGTTCGATTGTCGCCTACACCGATGCCGACTGCTTGCCGCATCCCGATTGGCTGACCTACCTCGTTCACAAATTCAATCGCTACAATGCGGCGGCCGTTGGCGGGCCAAACCTTGCACCTCCCGCAGGCCGCGTTGCCGCATGTGTGGCGGCCGGCCCCGGCCAGCCGATGCACGTTCTGGAGAGCGATCAGGTTGCCGAGCATATTCCCGGCTGCAACATGGCGTTTCGTCGTGCGGCCTTGGAGGCCATCAACGGTTTCGATCCGCAGTTCCAAAGAGCGGGCGACGACGTCGATATATGTTGGCGATTGCAGGCCGTTGGCTGTTGGATCACGTTTGCCCCGTCCGCAGTGGTCTGGCATCATCGTCGCCAAACACCCAAAGCTTACTTCAAGCAACAGGCCGGCTACGGCGAGGCAGAAGCCTTGCTGCGATTCAAGCATCCCGATCGCTTCAATGGGAACGGCCAAGGAAAATGGAGCGGTTCCCTTTATGGTGCATCTCTGCAAGGGCTGGTGCTCGATGAGGCCATCATCTATCGCGGCACGTTCGGCACGAGCCCCTTCCAATGTATCTATCAACCCGGGCCGGCCCATTGGGCGATGGTTCCCAGCACGTTGGAATGGCACATGGCGGCCGCGACGGTTGGTCTCCTAGGATTGCTGATTTGGCCGCTGTTGGCCTTAGCCGCAGCCATGCTTCTCTTGTCGGGACTCGTTGCTGGGTTGCAGGCCTATCAGGCTCGGCTGCCGCGTTGCCACGACGGACCTAAATCGCGGTTGCTGATTGCCGCGCTCTGCTATATGCAGCCGTTGGTGCGTGCCTGGGCTCGCTATAAAACGCGCTACTTCGCTTTTCAGGCCCCAGCCGCGCCGCCGCTACCGCGACCGACTAGGTATGCCAGCTTGCTGCAACGCAACTGGACCGTCGCCTATTGGGGGCCGAAGAACCCGGAACGCACGCAACTCATTCAGCGATTGGTTACCCACCTCGATGCACACCGCTGCGGCAAGACGATCGATACCGGCTGGACGGACACCGACTTACAGGTTTTTCGCGATGTTTGGGCGGTCGTTGCCGTCAGCACGGTTCAGGAAGAGCACGGCAGCGAAAATCGCGTCATCCGCGTGCGAGCGCACTTGCACACCAGCCGCTTGACCAAGATACTGGCCGTTTTGGGCTGCATCGTTATCGCACTAGGTGCCTGGATCAGCATACCGCTTGGAGTAGCATGGACTCTGACGTTTCTCTTTCTGCTGTTCGCAGCTTGGTATCGAGGGTCCGTGCTTGCTTCCAAGCTGATTGAAATCGTCGATGAGTTGGCAGTCGGCATGGGTCTGGTTCCTTGCTCCAAGGAAGCCGTACCGGTCGGAACGTGCGATCCAGGTTCCCATCGAACCGAAGCGGCTTCCCAAGCCGAAACGCCCAAGGGGGAGTTGGCATGAGCATCGACTCGCCGGATTCGCGCACCGAAATGACGTACCCAAACTCGTCCGGCTCACGCTGGCTAATCGTAAATGCCGACGACTTCGGCATGAGTGCGGGCGTAAACGAGGGTATTATCGAATCCCACGAACGGGGCATCGTCAGTAGTGCCAGCCTGATGGTCCGATGGCCGGCCGCAATGGAAGCGGCTCAATATGGCGCGGCGAACAAACGGCTTGCTCTGGGCTTGCATATCGATCTCGGTGAGTGGCATTGCGCCGCCAACGGTTGGGAACCGCTCTATGAAGTGGTTTCAATGAATGATGCGGTAGCAGTGCGTGAGGAAATCCGCCGACAACTCGATCGCTTTCGCGAGCTCGTGGGCACCGATCCAACGCATATCGATTCGCACCAACACGTTCATCGCGGCGAGCCGGTCCACGGTATGGCCGAAGAACTTGCTGCGGAAATCGGCGTTCCCTTGCGCAGCTTTACACCCGATATCGAATACTGCGGCGGCTTCTACGGACAGGCCGGCCAAGGCGAGCCGTGGCCGGAGGGGATCAGCCGCGAAGGTTTGATGCTTCTGTTGGAACATTTGTCGCCGGGGATCACCGAGTTAGGATGTCATCCGGGTTGCGACGACGACCTAAAAACCATGTACTGCCGCGAACGGCGTCGAGAAGTCGAAGTGCTTTGCGATCCAGAGATTGCGGATGCGATCGATCGCTTGCAAATCGAACGAATCTCCTATGCCGACGTGCCGACCCTTCGCGCGGCGCGGCGGCAGACGGATAAGCTCGAAAGGAACGAAACATGAATCAACGGACGACAAACCTTTCCGGTCTCCCGACACCATGCGTACACGGTGTCGGCGGAGAGCGGCCGGGGGTGAGGGCGGTTACTACCGCGCCACGCGGTTCTTCTCGGATTTCGGTATGCTGGGCAGAAATACTGCCTCAGCGATTGCACATCGTTTCGCGATTCTTCACCGTCGGCTTGATTGTGCTCATTGCGATCATCGGCGGCTGCAAGAAAAAGAAGGTTGACGACGAGTTAATTCCTCTGGCAACGCTCGAAGAACAAATGCACAGTCCCGATCCGGAAATTCGCGGCGGTGCCGTAAGGCAGTTGCAATGGATGACGGAGAACCCGAGCGCGGCGGTCCCCCTGCTCATCAAGGCCACATCCGATAAGGACGCCGCCGTGCGCTACGAAGCGGTACACGGTTTGGGTAACTTTGGCGCGGCTGCCGCTGAGGCGATCCCGAATTTGACGGCCGCTTTGAAGGATGGCGACGCCGATATTCGCGCGTGCGCAGCGCACACGCTGGGAACGATGGGCTCCAAGGGAGCGACCGCCATGAATGCCTTGCAGGCCGCCTCGCGCGATGCGAACGAGACCGTCCGCAACGAAGCCAACTGGGCCATCAAAACCTTGAATCAAGTTTTAGAGTACAATCGTCTCCATCCGCAGCCGCCCAAAGGTTAGGCCGCCCGATTCCCCGCGAAGTGCAATCCCGACCGATCGTGAGACGAGCCGCATGTTGATGCTTCTTCGACGAGTATTTCGATATCTGCGGCCCTATTGGCATCTGGCGATCTATATCGGCGTCCTCGTGGTCGTTTCGGGCTTAGTCGATGTGGCCGGCCCCTGGCCAATTGCCATCCTGATCGACAACGTGCTGGGCAATCACGAACTGCCCTGGTACTTGACGCCGTTTTTCCACCTTGAGAACGGCCGCGTGCCCTTGCTCGTTGGCGTAGTCGTCGCGGAACTTTTAATCGCATTGACGCACAATGTTTTGACCGTCGTCTCCAACTACGTCGAAACGACGCTCGATCAACGCATGGTACTCGACTTCCGCAGCGACCTCTTTCACCACGTCCAGAAGCTTTCGTTGGCCTTTCACGACCGCCGCCGCTCCGGAATGATGATCTACGTTATCAATTCGCAGGGCGAGGCCGTGGCAACCGTGGTGATGACCGTGCCGGCAATTGCCCGCAGTCTGGTCACGCTAGTCGGCATGTTTTGGATCGTCCTCCGCATGGATCGCGGCTTGGCCCTGCTCGCTCTGTTGGTATTGCCCTTCCTTTACTTTTCCGTGCGCTACTACATCACGCGCATCCAAGACCGGCTCATGGAAGTGAAGATGCTCGAAGGGGAGTCGCTCTCCATCGTCCACGAGGCGATCTCCATGCTGAAGGTTATCGTTTCCTTCGGTCGCGAGTCGTACGAATTCAATCGCTTCCGCAACCAGGCGACGAAGGCCGTGAATGCTCGCATTGGCGTCACGGTGCGACAGACGCTCTTTTCGCTGGTCGTGAACATGACCACGGCCATCGGCACGGCCGCCGTCCTTGGGTTGGGGGCCTATCGCGCCCTACAAGGACGCATGACCCCCGGCGAACTGCTGGTCGTGTTGTCGTATATCGCGCTGGTCTACAAGCCGTTGGAGACCATCACCTACACCGCCGGTTCCCTGCAAGACCAAATCATTAGCCTGCGGATCGCTTTCGGCATTCTCGACACCGAGCCGGAAGTCCGCGAACCGGACCATCCCAAGAACATCGCGCGATCGTCCGGCCGCGTCCGCTTTGACGGAATTGACTTTTCCTACGCCGGCCGCACCGATACGCTGTGCGACGTCTCGTTCGAGGTCGAGCCGGGGCAGACCGTGGCCGTCGTCGGGCCAACCGGCGCGGGAAAAACGACGCTCATCAGTCTCCTTCCCCGCTTCTACGACCCCCAGGCGGGTCGCATCCTTCTCGACGATGTCGATATTCGCGAGCTGAGCCTTCGCTCGCTGCGCGACCAGTTCAGCCTCGTGCTTCAAGAGCCGCTGCTGTTCTCCGGCTCCGTCCTGGAAAACATCCATTATGGGCGGCTCGAAGCGACCGAGGAAGAAGTCATCGAAGCCGCCAAAGCGGCCAACGCCCACGACTTTATCGAGCGGCTGCCGCAGCAATACAAGACCGAACTCGGCGAACGCGGCTCGCAACTTTCCGGCGGAGAACGGCAGCGGATTTGCGTCGCACGGGCATTTTTGAAAGACGCCCCCATCCTCATTCTCGACGAGCCCACCTCCGCCATCGACTCCAAGACCGAGTCCGTGATTCTCGACGCACTCGACAAGCTAATGCTTGGACGCACGAGCTTCATGATCGCGCACCGGCTTTCCACGGTCCATCGCGCCGACCTCGTGCTAGTCATGGATCGCGGACGCATCGTGCAGAGCGGAACGCACGATTCCCTGGTGGCCATCGATGGCCTTTATCGGCAACTCCATGAAATTCAAACCCGGCAGGCAAAACGCAAAACGTCCGGCAGTGCCGGGGCCGGCAGCCTCGGGGCCGGCCATCCCTCTACCTCCTCAACGCAAGAGGCACCAACGTGAACATTCACGAAAAAAAGAAGATCGTCATTCTGGGGATGATGACCAAAATCCCCGTCGCAGGGCACGTGTGGTTGATCGCCCACTACATGGTCGGACTGCGGCGTCTCGGCTTCGATCCGTACTATGTCGAAGCCCACGCCCGCACGCCGTCGATGTTGATGAAGAACGATACCGACGATAGCTCCGCGCTGGCCGCCGAGTTCATCGACAAGTTCCTCCGCCGCTTCGACTTGGGCGACCGCTGGGCCTTTCACGCACTGCACGACGACGGCCGCTGCTACGGGCTGAGCGATGTCGAGTTAAAACAGCTTTATGAATCGGCCGAACTGATCATCAATTTACATGGCGGTACGGTGGCCGCGCCGGAGCATTACGCAACAAATCGGCTGATTTACCTCGAGACCGATCCGGTCGAGTTGGAGATCGAGCTTTACAACGAGGATGCCAACACGCTTGCCTTCTGCGAGCCGCACAAGGCGTTCTTCACCTGGGGCCTGAACTACAACAACCCCGATTGCAAAGTGCCTTTGCCGCCGCAGTTTCCCTTCCGCTATACGCATCCGCCGGTGATCTGCGACATGTGGAACGATGGCACGCTGGGCGGCGAGGCCCTCACCACGGTCGGCAATTGGCAACAGGCTTGGCGCGACGTGGTCTTCAAAGGCGAGGTCTACCATTGGAGCAAGCACTTCGAGTATATGAAGTTTCTCGATCTGCCCAAACGCCGGCCGGAGCAGGTTTTTGAGCTGGCCTTGAGCAGCTACACCGACGGCGACAAGCAAATGCTCAACGACCAAGGTTGGCGCGTGCTTCATGCGATGGATATTTCCACCGACCTCGATGCCTACCGCAATTACCTTCAGCAGTCCCGAGGGGAATTTACCGTTGCCAAGGACCAAAACGTGCGACTTCGCAGCGGTTGGTTCAGCGAGCGGAGTGCCCAATATCTGGCCGCCGGAAGGCCCGTAATTACGCAGGAAACCGGCTTTTGCAACGCCCTGCCGACCGGCCGGGGACTGTTCGGGTTCACGACCATGGACGATATCCTGGCGGCCGTGGATGCCATAAATTCCAACTACGAAATGCACTGCCGCGCAGCCGCTGAAATTGCCCGCGAATACTTCAACTACGATGTCGTTTTGACCCGGCTTTTGGTTGACATGGGGATTGAGGTTAATTAACATGAATGGGGGGGGAGTGGATCCGTTCGCTGCACCGAAATCGCCGTCCTGGGCGTCGATCGCGGTCGGTCGGGCGGCGTTTCCCGGCGATTTGGACCTTCGCCCGATATCGCGCTGGCCGACGCAGCTTGCCGAGGCGACCGTTTCGGCAGTGATGGCCGCGCCGTGGCCGAAGCCCGAGTCGATTCCAGATGCGATTGACGAGCCTAAGACGACCATCATCGTCGTAACGCTCGACAATTTTGTTTTCAATCGGCTCTGCCTGGAGAGCCTGCTTGCATCGACCGTGGGTGCAAGCTGTGAAATCCTAGTAGTGGACAACGGCTCGACGGATGGAACCGTGAAGTATTTGCATCATTTGAGCAATTGGTTTTCTCACGTTCAAGTTCTCATCAACGATCGTAACATGGGCTTCGCAGCGAGCAACAATCGCGCTTTGTCGCAGGCACGAGGTAATAATCTCGTGTTGCTGAATAACGATACAGTTTTGCCCTCCGGCTGGCTGCCGAGACTGACCGGATACCTCGACGATCCCCAGATCGGACTCGTTGGCCCGGTCACCAACCGCGCCGGCAACGAAGCCCAGATCGAAACTTCGTACCGAACCATCGCGGAATTCAATTCTACCGCCGAGGATCGTGCGCACGCCTACCGCAGTCATAGTTTTGATATCCGCGTCGCGACGATGTTCTGCACGGCCATCCGCCGCGAAGCGTTCGCCCAGGTTGGCCTGCTCGACGAACGCTTCGAGATCGGCCTTTTCGAGGATGACGATTACTCCATGCGGATGCGCGCGGCCGGCTATTGCGTGGTCTGCGCCGAAGACGTATTGGTACATCATTTTGGCCAAGCTTCCATCGGCAAACTGGCCGCCGCGGGACGCTACGGCGAGCTATTCCATGCCAATCGCCGCCGCTGGGAAGAGAAGTGGAACGCATCGTGGGAGCCTTACAGCCTGCGTCAGTCGAACGACTACCTCGAATTGGCCGAGAGAGTCCGCGCTGCCGTAACGCAAGTCGTTCCGCCCGGCTCGACCGTTGCGGTGGTCAGCAAAGGCGATGAATCTCTGCTGCATTTAGGCGACTGCATTGCTTGGCACTTCCCCCGCAACGACGACGGGAACTATTCCGGCTTCTATCCGGCCGATAGCCGCGATGCGATCGAACAGCTCGAGCGAGCCCGCCGCGCGGGTGCAAGTTATTTAATAATTCCGCATACGTCGCTTTGGTGGCTGGAGCATTACGCGGAGTTTGCCTCGCATCTCGTACGGAACTATATCGCGGTATTGAACCAGCCCGGCACGTGTCTTATCTATTCGCTGGCGACCCATGAGCAACTTGCCGTGAAAGGTGCCGGGGTTAGTGCCGGGGTTAGTGATCGGGGGACGGGCAATGACCAGCGAACATAAGAGCGCACCCGCTGCTTCAACTGCCGCGCATAACGACGGCCTGTCGCTGTTGGCAAGCGTTTTGAATTTATTGTCCGACAAACAGGCTCGATCCGCGTCGCACGACGAGCGATTGACCGAGCTTATTCCCCGCGTCGCGGCGTGCGAGTCGCTATTGAGCGACCTAACCGTGAAACTGGCCGCCGACACGCGGCGCACGGAACATTACGACGAGCAGCTGGGCACTCAAATCGACGAGATCGGAAATCGCATCGACAAACTCAGCCGGCGCGTCAAGCAGCTTACCGCCGGCGGCCGAGACGCATCGAACGGTGCCGGAACCAAAGTCGAGGAACGGGCGCGGCAAGTTGACGCGATCGCGACCGCACCTGCCGTCCCCGCCGTCAAGGCCGCCAAGGCCGATTACGTCCAGCTCGTAACGCGGATTCAAACGGCAATTGCCTCGTGCATTCCTGCCGGCGGCAACGTCTTGTTCGTCAGCCGAGGCGATGATGATATGCTCATAGTCCGAGGCATCTCGGGCAAGCACTTTCCCCAGGGAGACGACGGCCGCTATGCGGGACACTATCCGGCCGACGGCGCAAGCGCACTGGCCCATCTGCAAACGCTTCAATCGCACGGCGCGCAATATATCGTCTTCCCCTCCACGGCATTCTGGTGGCTCGATCACTATGCCGAATTGCGCAGCTATCTGCAAGGCAAATGCCAATGCCTCTTTAACGACGCGGCAACCGCGCAGATTTACGCATTGCAGGGAGTCTCGGTCGCTACCGCTTCGGCCCCCGCGGCCGTGCCGTCGGGCAACCATTTTCGCTCGATGCAAGTGATTCGCCGGATCGTCGGCTGCCTGCTCCCATCGGATGCTCAAGTGGCCATCGTAAGCAAGGGCGATGCGGAGTTGATCGGATTCGGACTCAAGCACGCGACTGCATTCCCGGAGATGGAAAGCGACGACGACGCCATCGATCAGCTGCGGCAACTCCGCGCTCGCGGCGTCGAATATCTGGTCTTCCCGCAATGGTCGTTTTGGTGGCTCGAAGACTACAATCGCTTTGCCGAACATCTGGAAACAAACCATCGCCGCCTCATGCACCAAAAGAATTACTGTCTGATTTACGACCTCCAGGAGCATCGTTGACGCCACCGATGCTCGGCTATATCGGTCTCAATTGAAGTCCACGATGGAAAAACCCAAAGTTCTCTACATCTGCCACAACCATCCGATCGTGCGACCGGGCGGCGCGGAAGCGTACGCCCTGGAATTGTACGAAGGGATGCGGCAGCATGGCGAGTTCGAGCCGATCTTTGTCGCCAAGGGGGGCCCGCCGCTTTCCAAGCGTAAACAGCCGCATCCCGGCTCGCCCTTTGGCTTGGTCGATGGCGATCCGAACCAATACTTCGTCTATACCGAGGGCTACGAGTTCGATTATCTCTACGGCTCGATGGTCGGCAAAGAGTTTTACACCAAGCACTTCCATGAGTTTCTGCTAGCCTATAAGCCGGCGGTCGTACATTTTCAGCACACGTTGTTTCTCGGCTACGACCTGATTCGTGAGGTACGCAATACGCTGCCCAATGTGCCGATCCTCTATACGCTGCACGAGTATCTGCCGATTTGCCACCGTCAGGGGCAGATGATCCGCACGATCGGGGGCAACGAACTGTGCGACCGCGAATCGCCGCAGCGTTGCAATGAGTGCTTTCCCGATGTCTCGCCACAAACCTTCTTCATGCGGAAGCAATTCGTTCAATCGCATTTCAGCCTCGTGGACCAGTTCATCGCACCCTGCCACTTCTTGCGGCAAAAATACATCGACTGGGGAATTCCCGCAGAGAAGATTGTCTTTGAAGAATATGGCCGCCACCCGGTAAAGCCCTTGCCCGAAAAGATCGAAGACCGGCCGCGCAACCGCTTCGGCTTCTTCGGGCAGTTGAACCCCTACAAGGGTGCCACGGTGTTGTTCGATGCCGTAAAGCATTTCAAGCAGGAATTGGCCGCCAAGACCGCATCGTCGCGCGGAAGACGTTCGTCGGCCGCATGCGAAGTTCCCGTCGATATCGCGCCGGACATTCGCATCCACGGGGCGAATCTCGATCTCCAACCCGGCACGTTCCAGAACGAATTTCGCGCGATGCTGGAGGCGACCAAAGATCGCGTCGCGATGGTGGGCCAATACAAGCACGAAGACCTGCCCCGCCTCATGTCCGAAATCGATTGGGTGATCGTGCCTTCCACTTGGTGGGAAAACAGCCCCTTGGTGATCCAAGAAGCTTTCGGATACGGCCGCCCAGTAATTTGCAGCAATATCGGCGGCATGGCCGAAAAGGTCGCCGATCGCGTCAACGGGCTTCACTTTCGCGTCAAGGATCCGGCGCACTTGTCGCAGGTGCTCCATGAAGCGGCCAACTCCCCCGGCTTGTGGGAAGCGTTGCGACGAGGAATTCGTCCGCCCTATTCGATGTCCGAACACGTAAACTCCGTTGCGAATATGTATCGCAGCCTCCGTCGCAGAAAAGCCGAGGCCGCATAAACACCATGCCCATCAAACTTGAAGCAATCGCCGCCGATCCCAACGCCCATGAACCGCGCGGCAACGGCCAAGCATCCGATGCGAGCCGGCCCGATTCGCTCGTTCGGATGCACACGGGCAGTTGGCTTTGCGACGGGCTACTGATGCTGGTCGGGTCCGCGCACGAATTGGAAAATGGTCTGCTCAAAGCAACGCTGACGTTGGACGGCGAAGTCGTCGCGGCTCGGGCCGAAACGTGGCCCTTCACCAGCGACATCGCACGCGGCGCGCGGGAAGCCGTCTACATCGTCGCATGCCCGGAGGGGACCACTCGCGGAATTGCGTTGCAGCACCTCCTGCTTGGCGAAGGGAATGATTCCATTGAGTACGGTCGCCCCCAGTTGCCAAACAAGTTGACCGACGTTGGCCGCGTACTCTGCAATTCGGTTGCCTCGCTCTCCACGGAAGAGCGATACCGTTTCATGGCATTCTTGATCGCCGCGTCCGCACCGGCTTTGCGGCTCGAGCGCGGCAACCAAGTTGCGGAAGCCCTGCGAAACGTGCGCGATGCCCTCCGAGAACGCCTCGCCGCTGCGGAAGAGTCGCCGCAGAATTCGTTGAGCGGGCGCGTCGATCAGGTTAAGGCAGTAACCGAGTCGATGTACGTTCTCCGGGGATGGGTGGCGAACGAGGCGGCACGCTTGGCACGCTTTACCGTGGTCACGCCGGAAGGTAGCCGGATCGAATTGGCGGATCGATTGCACCGCTACGCTCGCCCGGCGGTCGATGCAGTCTTCGGTGCAACGGATGGCGGCGGCCAGGCGGCCAAGTACGGCGTCGCGTGTACGTTCTCGACGCAGATACCGTGCCGTCTCGACCACGGCTGGCTGGTTGAAGTCGTCGATGAGAGCGGTCGTGCGATGGAAATCGAATGGCCCGCCATCGAACGCGACGAGGCCCTCGTGCGGAATACTCTTTTGGGAGAAGTAGGCGACGAGTGCCGCGCCGGCAACGATGCGTTGATATCGGACCATCTGGCTCCCGCGCTAATGGAAATACAGCGGTGCCTCGATGCGGAGACGCGCATTCGGAAGGTGGTCCAATATGGAAAAGCGTTGGAACGTGCGACCGTTTCCTTAGTCGTCCCGCTCTACGGCCGACTCGATTTCCTGGAGCAGCAGTTGGCTCAATTCGGCCAAGACCCGGAAATCGCCCAGGCCGACGTGATCTACGTCCTCGATTCGCCGGAGCTCGACAAGGCCGTGACCGACATTGCCGCACCGCTAGCCAAGCTGTATGGAGTGCCGTTGAGAGTTGCCTTTATGGAAAACAACTCCGGCTTCGCACGAGCCACCAATGCCGGCGCGAGTCTCGCTACAGGGCGATTGCTTCTGCTGATGAACCCGGACGTGCTGCCCGACCGACCGGGGTGGCTCGGCAGGCTCGTTGCGGCCCACGATGGCATTCCCAACGTTGGCGCGGTGGCACCAAAACTGGTCTATGAAGACGGTGCGGTCCAACATGCGGGGCTGTTCTTCCATCGCCAGCCGGGATTGGGGCTTTGGAACAACGAACATTTTTTCAAGGGGCTTTACCATCGCCTTCCCGCCGCCAATGTCGCCCGCCGCGTACCGGCCGTCAGCGCGGCATGTATGATGATCGCCGCCGAGCTTTATCGGGACATGGGCGGTCTGAGCGGGCAGTACGTTCAGGGCGATTACGAGGACTCCGATCTCTGCTTGCGGCTGTTCCAGGTCGGCAAGGAAGTCTGGTACACTCCCGAGGTGCAGCTCTATCATCTCGAAGGCCAGTCGTATCCCAGTGCGCTGCGATCGCTCACCTCCGGCTACAATCAGTGGTTGCATACGCACCTCCACGACGCAACCATCGAGAAGGTGATGGCCGACTTTCGCGCCGGAGAAGGGCAAGGCTAGCATACGACCCATGAACGGAGTCATTCTTATCGCCGGTTCTCTCGCCCAACGTCCGGGCCACGGCGGCCATGCGTGGGTGTTTTTGCAATATCTGCTCGGCTTCAAACGATTGGGTTGGGACGTACTGTTTTTAGATGAGATTGGCCCGGAGATGTGTAGCGACGAGCAAGGCCAACCGTGCGGGTTTGCCCAATCGTGGAACGTTCGCTACTTTTTGGAGGTCGTGCGACGGTTCGGGCTGGGCGATTCGTTTTCGCTGAGCTACCATCGCGGCGAGCAAGTTCTCGGCTTGCCGCGCGAGGAGGTGCTGCGCCGCACCAAGCATGCTGCATTCTTGTTCAATGTGATGGGCTATCTCTCGGACGAAGATATTCTGGCCGCCGTGCCCCGGCGGGTCTTTCTCGATATCGACCCCGGATTCGGCCAGATGTGGCGGGCGTTGGGCCTAGCCGATATTTTTGTGGGGCACGAGGATTACGTCACCATCGGTGAGAATATCGGCCAGCCGGGCTGCGACGTGCCGACCTGCGGGATCGACTGGATCACCACGCCGCAACCGATCGTGCTGGAACATTGGAAAGTAGGCGGCACGCGGAGTCTGCCGGATACAATGGACGCCTATACGAGCGTGGCAAGCTGGCGCGGGCCGTTCGGGCCTATCGACTATCGGGGCAAACGCTACGGGCTGCGCGTCCATGAGTTTCGCAAGTTCATTTCGCTGCCGCAACGCACGGGCCGCCCGTTTCGCGTGGCGATGGATATCGATCCGGTGGAAGGCAACGATATCGCGATGCTTGCGCAAAACGGCTGGACGCTCGATCCACCGAGAAACGTGGCGGGCGATCCGTGGGCCTATCGAGACTACGTGCAGCGGTCGAGGGCCGAGTTCATGGTCGCAAAAAATCTCTACGTTGAATCTCGCGGCGGCTGGTTCAGCGATCGAAGCATCTGCTATCTGGCCAGCGGCAAGCCGGTGGTGGCTCAAGATACCGGCCTACGGCAGCGCATTCCCAACGGTGAAGGTCTCATGTTTTTCTCGACACTTGAAGAGGCATGCGCGGCGGTCGAATCGATTGAAAGCGATTACGACAAACATGCCAAAGCGGCGCGCGCGATTGCCGAAGGGTACTTTGATTCGGATCGCGTTCTTGCTAAGCTATTGGAAGAGTTGCTCGTTTGCTAGCCGGCCCAATCCTCACGGTAGGGAACGTGCCGCCGTCCCGTTGCGATGCGTAACGAACGTCGCGACCGGCCGTTATCGACAGATTGTGAAATTAAACAGCTTTCACGGCGGGTATCCATGAAAACGATCATCGTCGCCGGTGCCTTGGCCAATAAACCCTTCAATGGCGGCGAGGCGTGGGTCCGTCTGAGTTGGCTTCGCGGGCTGAAAGACCTGGGATACAACGTCTATTTTTTGGAGCAGATCGCGCCGGAGACGTGCGTCGACATGGAGGGCAAGCGGTGCGGATTCGCATACTATGGCAATAACCGTAAATTCTTCTGGCAGGTCGTGCAAGAATTCGGTTTCGAGAACTCCGCCACGTTGATCTATAACGAAGGCGAGCGCACGATGGGCGATTCGCTGGAAGCGGTGCTCGGCATTTGCGAATCGGCGGAGGCCCTCATCAACATCAGCGGCCACTTGTCGCTCAAGCCGCTCATGGATCGCATCCGGCGCAAGGTCTACATCGACATCGATCCCGGCTTTACGCAGTTTTGGCACCACGACGGCAACGCCGGCGCGCGATTGGAAGGGCATACGGACTACTTCACCATCGGCGAAAACATCGGCCGGGCCGAATGCCCGATTCCCACAGGCGGCATTCCTTGGCGGCCCGTCCGGCAACCGGTGGTCCTCGACGATTGGCCGGTGGTCCGTTTGGAAAACCCGCTCAAATTCACTACCGTTGCCAATTGGCGCGGGCCGTTTGGCCCGATTACGTTCCACGGCCGGACGCTGGGGCTTAAAGTGCATGAATTTCGCAAGTTGATCCGGTTGCCGAGTCTCGTCAACGCCGACTTCGAGCTGGCGATGAATATCGATCCCGGCGATGCCAAAGATCGGGCACTGCTCGAAGAAAATCGTTGGCACATCGTCGAACCGTGGACGGTGTCGACCTGGCCCCAGCACTTTCGCCAATACGTGCAAGGCTCGGGAGCCGAATTCTCCGTTGCCCAAGGCGTCTACGTCGATACGCAAAGCGGCTGGCTCAGCGACCGCACGATTCGCTACTTGGCCTCTGGAAAACCGGTGCTGATTCAGGACACTGGCATAAAGCGATTTCTGCCGACCGGCGAGGGACTCGTCGTTTTCTCGACAATCGACGAGGCCGTTGCGGGCGTCGAGTCTATCCGCGATAATTACGATCGCCATTGCGTCGCCGCACGGCGAATCGCGGAAGAACATTTCGCGTCGGCAGTAACGATGGGCCGATTGATGAACGATCTCGGGATTGCACCGTAACAATCTATGCCCACACGCAAACCAACCATCATCCTGAGCGGTATGATCGCCGCCGATCCGTGGCACGGCGGCGCAACGTGGGCCGTTTTGCAATATCTGCTCGGGCTGCGGGAGTTGGGCTGCGAGGTCTACTTCATCGAGCCGATTAAGGCATCGTCGTTGCGGCCCAGCGGTGCGACGCTTGCACAGTCGAACGGTGCCGCCTACTTTCGCGATGTGGCCGCTACGTTTGAACTGGAAGGAAAATCGGCACTGCTCTTGGCCGGCACGCGCGAAACGTTCGGCCTGTCGTACGATAAATTGCAGTCAATCTGTCGCGACGCGGATGCACTCATCAATATATCCGGCATGTTGACCGACGAGTCGCTGACCGGCCCCATTCCGATCCGCGCGTATCTCGATCTCGACCCGGCGTTCAATCAGTGGTGGCACGCCCAAGGGATCGACATGCACTTTGGCGGACATACGCACTTCATCACCATCGGCCAGTCCGTGGGCGAGGCCGACTGCCCCGTGCCGATGTGCGGCGTGGAGTGGATTCGCACGTTTCAGCCAATCGTGCTTTCTCGATGGCCGGTCGGATCGCGGTTGCACTACGACGCCTTTACCACGGTCGGCAACTGGCGGAGCTACGGTTCCGTGGAGGCGGACGGCGTGTTTTATGGCCAAAAGGCCCACAGCTTGCGGCAGTTCGTCGCACTGCCAAGGCAGTCGTCCGCGTCGTTTCTATTGGCAATGTCGATCTATCCGGAAGAGCGGAACGATCTGGAAGCTCTGCACGCCAACGGCTGGCAATTGATCGATCCGTCGCTCGTGACGGCGACGCCAGCATCGTATCAGGCGTTCATCCAAGGCTCGTATGCCGAGCTTGGCGTGGCCAAGAGCGGTTATGCGTTGTCGCGCTGCGGTTGGTTCAGCGACCGCAGCGTT
>JANXOJ010000534.1 GCA_025353625.1 Planctomycetota bacterium
ATGCGCATGAAGTTGAACGCCGCTCGCGAAGTAAAAATCGGACTCTCGCTGCTCGCGATCTTGACGGTGGTTCTGGGCGTCGTCGCCGTTCGACGCTTGACGAAGGCGACGGACGCTACCGAAGTTGCAATGGCCCCGCCCGTCAATGCGCAGCCGATTTATCCCCCGCAGGAGCGCGAGGCGAACGGCATACTGCCGCAGCCGTCGCATCCAACGGATACTGCACGGCAGCCCACGTTTCAACCATTGGCGACGAGCAAACCGGAAATTAAAGCAATCGCTCCGCCCGTGGATCGCGCGGCCACGAATGCGGCCAATCCACCGGCAACCGCGGCAAACGTGACCCCAGACGCCGATGACCGCTATGCGCCGGTCAATGGCACTCGGGCGGAGACTTCGCCGCCTCTGCCGCCGCCGGCCGTATCGCACGTCCATGCCGATCCCATCGCGCCGGCATTCGTTACTCCGGCGAATGTTGCGCCGTCTCAGCCCCGACCGGTTCCAATCACTCCTCCCGCGACGCCGTCCAGTCCTCCCTTGGTCGCAATCGGCCCCGTTGATACGGAAATAACCACGGAATCGACGCCCGAACCATCCAACGCGGAAGGTGTCATTCAAGTCGTGCAAGCGGCCGAAGTCCGGCCAACATCTCGCCCCGCGCCGCAGCCGCTTCCGCCAGCGGCGATGCGCGACGGCACGGAAACGATTGGCCCCGCACACGCCACTGGCAGCTACGAGGTCCAACCCAACGATAGTTATTGGACGATCTCGGAGCGCATTTACGGATCGGGGGCCTATTTCCGCGCTTTGTCCGAAGCCAATCGCGGCACGGAGACGCGGCCCGACCGCCTCGCACCGGGCTCGGTCCTCGCGACGCCTCCCGTCGCGCAGCTCGAAAAGGAATACCCCGACCTTTGTCCGCAGGCAGATCGCCACGACGCGGGTCGCGCACGAGCGGACGCCGGTGTCGGCGGAGGAAGCTCCTACATGGTGCAGGAAGGCGATACGCTTTCGAGCATCGCGCGGAACGAATTGGGCAAGGTCTCACGCTGGGCGGAAGTCTATCAACTCAACCGCGACGCCTTGGGCAAGGAGTACGAGACCTTGACCCCCGGCATGCAGTTGACTTTGCCCCTTCGCGGCGCTCAGCCTGCCGATAGAACCGCCCGCACTCCAGGCGGCACGCCGAATGTGCCGTAGTTGACTGAGGTGAGATGCTGCCTGCACGGAGACCAGTTCTCCCCGCCCTCACCGGCTGCCCCTTTTTCGTTTACGGGCGAGGGGAATAAAAAAACCTCGCCGGCGACAACCGGCGAGGTTAAATTGTTCTTTACGGTAATCGGCAATTCCAACTACTCGGCCGCGACTGCTTCGCCCTCCGGCTTGGCTGTGCGGGGAGCAATCAGCGGACCCGATCCACCGCCGACACCGCCCTTGAGTTCGGCCGGCGGGCCAGCGGGAGATGGCTTGTTGGCACCGGTTGCCGTGGCGTCGGCGGCAATTTCCTCCGCAGTCCATTCAACGCGCTTCCGCGAGAGGCCGATCTTGCGCTCGTCGGCATCGACGCGAAGCACTTTGACTTCGATTTCCTCGCCCACCTTGACCACTTCTTCCGGGTTCTCGACCTTGTGGTCGGCCAACTCCGAAATATGCAGCAAGCCTTCAAGTCCATCTTCAAGACCGACGAAGACCCCGAAATTGGTGATCTTGGTGACCGGCCCCTTGACGATCTGGCCGGGCTGATACTTCATCGGAATGTTGCTTGCCCAAGGATCGTCGGCAAGTTGCTTCATTCCCAGGGCAATGCGGCGGCGCTCCTGATCGACGCTCAAGACGCGACATTCTAAAACGTGGCCCTTTTCCACCATCTCGTTGGGATGGCTGATTTTGCGGGTCCAGGACATATCGCTGACGTGCAACAGGCCGTCGATGCCCTCTTCGATTTCGATAAAGGCACCGTAGTTCGTCAGGTTGCGGACGGTACCCTTGACGACTGCACCGATCGGATAGCGATCGGTGGCGCGGTCCCACGGGTTTTCCTGGGTCTGCTTCATGCCCAAGGAAATCTCGTGCTTGTCTTTGTCGATCTTCAGGACAACGACTTCGATTTCATCGTCCACCTGGACCAGTTCGCTGGGATGACTGATGCGGCGGGTCCAAGACATCTCGCTGATGTGGACTAAGCCTTCGATACCCTCTTCCAGCTTGACGAATGCGCCGTAGCTCATCACGTTGACGACAGAACCCTTGATCTGTTTGCCGACGGGGAACTTGGCCGCAACATTTTCCCACGGGCTGGGCGACTTCTGCTTGAGCCCCAGGGCGATCTTTTCCTTCTCGTAGTCAATGTGCAGGATTTGGACTTCGATTTCCTGGTCGATGGCGACCATTTCGGAAGGATGGTTAATGCGGCCCCAACTCATATCCGTAATATGGAGCAGGCCATCGATTCCGCCCAAGTCGACGAACGCGCCGAAGTCGGCAATGTTCTTGACCACACCTTTGCGACGATGGCCGACTTCGAGTTCGGCGAGCAATTGGGCCTTCTTCTCGGTTCGCTCGGCTTCGATTAACGCGCGGCGGCTGACGACGATATTGCGTCGCGCCTCGTCGATCTTGAGTACCAAGGACTGAACGGTGCGGCCAATGTAATCGCCAATATCGGCCGGGCGGCGGATATCGACCTGACTGGCCGGCAAGAAGACGGGCACGCCGATATCGACGAGCAATCCGCCCTTGATTTTGCGAGTGGCTACGCCGGTGACGACGTCACCTTCATGGACAGAATTCATAACCGACAGCCAGGCCTCGATCTTCTCGGCCTTGCGCTTGCTGAGGGTGATCATGCCGCGGGAATCATCGACTAGGCCGTGAATGTCCTCGACATCCTCGATCAAGACCTTGATCATCTGCCCCGGCTGTGGAAGTTCTTCGCCCTCTTCCCATTCGCTACGGAAGATAATGCCTTCGCTCTTGTACCCGACATCGACTAGGACGACATCGCCCTCGGTGCGAAGAACGCGTCCCTGGACGATCTGATTGACGGCAACCTCCTGGGTTCCCCAATCCATTTCTTCCGGCGGTGCCGCTTCCATAGCGGCGGAAAGTTCACCCTCCCACTCCTCCTCACTGAGATCGAGACTTCTTATAAGGTTACGATTGACCATGAATTGTAAATTACGCACGCAAAAAAGTACTCGTTCGCCCCGTCCCCGGCACCCGGGAACTCGATATGGGCCATCGAGAATCACGCATTATATAAGGAATGTGAATAGTCGGCAATGGGAGTGTAAATGCTGCAAAACGAAAAAATGCCGTTGAAACGCTGGACTTCTCGCCCTATTTGGGGGAGTATTGCGCCAAGTGGCCTAATGATGCCGTCCATGGAGTGGATGCCCCACCGAGTTTGCGGATGCGAATCAGAAAGGAAGAAAACAATTTGTTATTCGACCCTTCGGTTCCTTGCCTTCTCGCTAAACGGCGGATGTTGCCGCAAGATCGCGTGACATTCTCGCACGCGTCGCTCGACTTCGGCCAACAATTCACTCTCGTTGCGACCTTTGATCTCGGCAGGCGGGATTGGTTCGCCGAAGTGGATGTGGATTGTGCCCAAGCCGGGCAGCTTTTGCTTGCGAGGCCACGCGTCGAAGGCTCCCTCGATCGCCACCGGTAGTATCCAAGCCCCCGATCGATCGGCTAAAAATGTAAATCCGGCGCGGAACGGAGCTACTTCGCCGTCGCGCGTTCGCGTTCCTTCCGGGAACATCAAGACCATCTCGCCCCGCTTCAATCGCCGCAGCGACTCTTTGATGCCGCTCAATCCCAGGCCATCACGATCGATCGGTATGGCATCGAGCGATTCGATTAGCCAGCGAAAGGGTGCGAAGCGAAATAGTGACAGCCTAGCGAGAAAGTTCAACCGACGCGGACAGCATGCGCCAATCAAGGGTGGATCGAAATGGCTTTGATGGTTCGATACGACCAATACGCCGCCCGACGTGGGGACATTCGCGCGGCCGGATATACGCAAACCGTAGGTGGCCACGCCGACCAAATAGAGGAAGTGGCGGAGGAGTTCGTACCAAATGCGGCTGGCTAGCGAACGCTGGGACATGGGTAAGGGATTGCAAATTGCAAATATCAAATTGGAAAACGGAAAAAGGGGAACGGCTCAGGGCATCCGAACGCGGACTAGGGCTTCTAGGCGGTCGACGACTTGGTTCGGCTTTAGGCCGTCGGTAAGAAACAGGATGGCATCGCTCGCAGCGACGAGTGGGCCGACGTCGCGCGTTGCGTCCTCATCGTCTCGTCGTGCTTGGGCATCCACAACCTCTTCCAGTGTGACCGCTTCACCGCGTTGCCGCAGATCGAGCAGGCGACGCTGGGCACGTTCTTCCGGGCTGGCGGTGAGAAAGATTTTACACTCCGCGTGGGGGAAGACCACGGTTCCCTGGTCGCGCCCTTCGGTAACGATGTCCTTTCCTTGGGCCTCGGCCTGTTGCAGCACGACGAGCTGCTGGCGAACCTCTGGATTGCCGGCCGAATGACGCGTAACTGCCGTAACTTCTTGAGACCGGACGGCGGCCGTCACGTCTTCTTCGTCGAGAAAAATGCGATCGGCATCGGTTCGTAATTGCAGTCGGCGAGTTAGCTCCGCCAAAAGTTGCGGGCGTTGCCAGTCGATGCCGCAGCGCAGCCCGGCGAGTGCAACGGCGCGGTACATTGCCCCGGTATCCAAGTAGTGAAACCCAAGCCGCCCAGCAAGAGCCAGGGCCACGGTACTCTTCCCCGCCCCGGCTGGTCCATCAATGGTGACAATCATAGCCTCTATTTTGCCACGGATAATCGCGTTCGGCAACCGTTCTTTTTCCCCGGTGCTTGGTCTCGGCTATTTGGGGGTATCTGGCGTATAATGAATTGCCATGAAGCGAATTATCTTCAAATTCCGGGGCGGCCCACTGGACGGGACGACGGTGGCCGGTGAATTGGCAAAAAGTTCCGAGGTTCGCCGATATTATGCGCTTACGCATCACGGCCGAGTCGGCCAGCGGTTTCGCATGGCCTCGGAATATGCCGTGAACCGGCTCATCGATGAAGTCGTTGAAGAGATCATCGAAGAGGAAACGCCGTCGCATCAGTTCCAGCAGCACGTCTACGAAGTCGTCGATTGCATCGACAATCGAAAGGTCTTACTCGTTCGCATCGAGTACGTGCAAACGACGGCGCCGTGAACCGAAAATTCTCTTCTCGAAGTGTCCAATGGATGCTCCGAACAGTTTTTTGGCAAGAATTTTCGCAAACGGAAAAATATTTTCGCCTCCGTTCTCGATAGCACGACGCGCCCATTCACAACGCATCAAAGCATCTCGATTACAACGCGCGGCAGGTCTTGAAATTTGTTGCGTCGACATGCATTCAAGCGATCGACGATGCGCATTGAAGTTGCTGTCGAGAATCGCATCGAATCTGTTTTGAAGTGCGTCCGTCGCTTTGCGTTCGTCGATGGAGGGTCGCGTATCGATCGAGCATCGCATGGGGTTCGTCCGACGCATCAACGAGAGTGATTTGTATCGTGCAATTTCATCGCGGATTGCGGCGCGATACGATGCATCATGCGGTCGCTATTATTATCGCAACTGATTGCAAAACAAGACTTTATGGCAACGACTCGTGGTTGCAAGTCGAGACGTTTAGACGCACGAAGCGTCTGCCAATTGATGTGTGCAGCGCAACGGCGAAGGAGCCATCACCATGTGAGTTTTTCTTCATCGCAAGATGCGATAAGCGATCCAACGGAGCCGCTTCGTGAGCGTCGCTCCACGTTGCGATGCGCGTCGATGAGCGCGTTGTAAAGTGTCGCGTTCAAACGAACAGCGCACGTTGCAAGGAAGCAGCGACGATGCAAGTTTTGCGTTGGCTGAAACGTACTTCGCGACGTTGCACTTGATGTCTTGAAATGTCGCGCGTAGGACGTTCGCGACGAAGAAAATTTTGGGATTGAACAAGAATTGAGCTTGAATAAATTTTGCAACGCGATAACATTTAGAGAGTTGGGGCCTTGGAGGCTCTACTCTGCGAGTGCTCTTGTGAAGGAAGAGATGCTCGCGGGAAGAAGTTTTGGAGCGAGTGACGACATGAAATCGTTCGGCTTCGTGTCGACAGCAACATGTTGCAACATTCGATTCCTTGTTTCCGGAGTGCATTGTCGGAGTCTCAAACCTTTTTTTGATTGGCGAGGTGCCTTAAGGTGCCGGGTCGATGAATGGCGGGTTGGGAAACGAACGACAAATGACGCTCCCAAATCGAGTTTGTTAGGAGAACGTACTGTGGCCAAGAAAAAGGCAGCTAAGAAGAAAGTCGCTAAAAAAGTCGCTAAGAAGACCGCCAAGAAGGGCGCCAAGAAAGCGGCCAAGAAGTAGGCATGTGCGGTCGGGGGTTCGCGACGGTCGCACGGCCTAATTGCCGTCCTGACCTGAAACGCGTGATCTCTTCTGTGCAGTCTGTCTTGTCACGACGAGAAAGGAGCGCCCGGCACGGCTGACCGGGCGTTTCTATTTTCTTGGGTTCAGGCGTCCGGTGCGGCCAGGTATGGCATTCTCTGACCACGAAAACCTTTCCTCGATCACCCATCCGCCGAATACGGTGCCGCCTTGCCGCTTAGCTCGCTCAAGGCATTCCGGGCAGCCCGCTGCTCGGCTTCTTTCTTATTTCGTCCCCATGCGGCTTGATGGCGATTGCCGCCGACCTGAGCGGCGATTTTGAAGCACTTACTGTGATCCGGGCCTTTCTCATCGAGCAACAGATAGATTGGCGTGGAGCCATGTTCGCGCTGGGCCAGTTGCTGGAGCATCGACTTGTAGTTGGTTCCCATCTCGCCATCGGCGGCCAGTTCGATCTCGGGCAACATGTGCCGCTCCAAGAATTCCCGCGCGGAGGCGGTGCCTCCATCGAGATAAATAGCGGCGATCAGCGACTCGAAAACATCCGCCAAGAGCGAGGGCGGCACCGACGGATGCGTCGTCATGCCCTTGCCCAGGATCAGAAACTCCTGCATTCCCAGCGATTCGCTGATCTTGGCGCAGGTGATACGGCTCACGACGATCGACTTGATCCGAGTCAGGTCGCCTTCGAGGTACTGGGGATACTGGTGAAAGAGCAACTCGCAGACTACAGCCCCAAGAATTGCATCGCCGAGAAATTCTAGTCGCTCGTTCGACAACAGGCGATGCTCCGCCCCCGATGCGTGCGTGAGGGCTGCCCGTAGAAGGTTCTTGTCGGAAAAAACGTAGCCGACGCGCTCTTCACAACCTCTCAGTAGTGACTCGTACGGCTGTACGGGGTCGCTTTGCTCATCCATCAACATGGAGTTACCGATTCAAGATGGAGAGCCCATCCCAAAACCCGTTTTGCATCGGCTACGAGCCAAACCAAACATGGTTTTGGGATAGGTTCTCAAACGGTTCTTCGCGGAACCGCTAACGCAAACCGGCGCGACGAACGAAGTTGCTCATCCTCCCTGGAAGGAGCTCCTCCCGAATCCTGATTGCGTCAGAGGTTCCAATTACCCTCACCAGTCATTGTTACCTGTCCCTACCAATTCTGTCAACTTGAAAGGGGCAATTTGAGCCCAAATAGCTTATTTGGCACGCCAGGGAATCGGAAAAGCCGAGGCAATCCATTTTGGGCAGCCGCGAAGAGACAGAAAATAGCGTTTTCCTGTTCCAAAAGCTGGCGGCATCCCGCTATTCTGCGAACGAAAAGAAGGTTTGCGGCCTTGGGTTTACGTTCCCCAATCCCGCGCGTAGCGGAAATCGCGATCCATCGTCCGCGGCGATAGCTTGGCAATCACCGGCATTCGGCGTTTGTAATGGTTCCGCCGGATCAACGTCGCCACGCGATCGACAAACTCCGGGGCAAAGCCGCCTTCGATCAACTCTGCCCGACGCCAGCGGCGGTCAACCATCAAAACCATCAGCCGATCGACCTCGGCGTAGCGGAACCCCAACTCGTCTTCGTCGGTTTGCCCGACCCACAGGTCGCCGGTGGGCGTTTTCTTCAAAATGTCGTCCGGTACGCCCAGATGAGCGGCCAGCGGGTAGAGTTGCGTCTTGTAGATGTCGCCGATGGGGTTGATCGCCGACGCCATGTCGCCAAACTGCGTGCCATAGCCCAAAAGTAGTTCGCTCTTGTTGCTCGTGCCCAACACGAGGGCATTGAACGAGGCACTTTGATCGTAAAGCACCGTCATTCGTTCGCGAGCACACTTGTTGGCCAAGCGCATCCGAGCGGCGTCGGGGAACTGGCTGAAGTAGGCATCGATGGAGCCGCTGATGGGTACTTCGAGAGTGCGAACGCCCAAATGATCGACCACCGCCCTAGCATCGCGGTTGGTGGCATCGCTGGAAGTCTTGTAGGGCATCGTCACGGCCAGGATGTTCTCCGGCCCCAGTGCTTTGGCAGCCAGGAATGTGACGACACTGGAATCAATCCCGCCGGAAAGGCCCATCACGGCCCGCTCGAAGCCGGCGCGGCGGATCTCCGTGCGGATAAACCGCGTGAGGATATCCGCAACCAGTTCGGCGTTAATGGTCAGGTCGTTTGCGTGCGCTTCAGCAGCCATAGCGGTTTCGCTTAATGCGGTTAAGTTCTTCAATCGTCAGCAACAGCCGTTCATCGCGTGCCAGCGGCGTGATTAACCGTTGCCGCCGTAGGTCGGCCGCATCAAACGTGGCCATTGTCAGCGATTCATCGAGCATCGGGGCCTCGACGATGGTACGGCCGTCGGGGCCGGTCACCGTGCTACCACCCCAGAAGCAGAGGCCGTCCTCGAACCCGACGCGATTCACCACGATTACCACCGCTCCCAAAAGTTGTGCGTAGGCTTTGGAGAGATGCTCGTAGGTCTCGGCCGTGCGGATACGCGGGCCTTCGACGCCGCGACCGGGCGAGTTGGAGGGGCAAATCAACACGTCGATCTCTTCGGCCTGCATGATCGCCGCCGCCGAAAGATGCCAAAAATCTTCGCAGATCAATATGCCCATCCGCCCAAAACGAGCCGTATCGAAGGCGGCGAATCGCTCGCCGGCAGCGAAGTAGCGTTGTTCTTCAAACAGCCCGTAGGTCGGCAAATAGACCTTGCGATGCAGATGCACGATACGCCCGCCCTCGGCATAGAGGGCCGTGTTGTAGAAGCGATGCTGCGGTGACTCTTCGACAAAGCCCAGGACGACGGCCATCGGCCCGGCGGCATCGAGCAATTCATCTATCTCCGGCGCGTCCGGGGCAATAGCCACATCGGGGACCATATCGCGAACGAAGTACCCGGTGAGCGAAAGCTCTGGAAAGACGATCAGATCGGCTCCCTTCGCGCGAGCCGCCTTGATCTGTTCCAAATGCAATCCCACATTCCGCTGCCGATCGGCCAACGCCGGCGCAATCTGAGCTAAGGCCACATGGTGGACGGTGGGGCGGGCGGGTGGGTGAGAGGATGATGTCATTTATCCATAGTAATCACTAGCCCCCGTTAGGGCAATGAGCGGATTACTTTGGAGTGCGACGGCTCGTCATTGTTTTTCAAATAACTTTCGTGCCGGCCGACGACAAAACGATCCGATGCGTTCGCGATTTGAACGTCCGCAGTCGGCTTGAAACGAAACATTTTGTATCAATCGCGTAAGCTACGGCTTGTTCACCTTGATGCTCAACTCCCTTAACTGCTTCGCATCGACTTCGCCGGGGGCACCGGTCATCATGTCGGTGGCCCGCTGGGTCTTGGGAAAGGCGATCACGTCGCGGATGTTGTCGAGCTTTCCGAAAAGCATGACGACGCGGTCGATTCCCAAGGCGATGCCTCCGTGCGGCGGGGCACCAAATTGAAGCGCGTCGAGGAGGAAGCCGAAACGCTCCTTGGCCGTTTCGCGATCGATGCCCAAGAGATCGAAGACGTGCTGTTGGATTCCTTGATCGTGGATACGAATCGTACCGCCGCCCGCCTCGTAGCCGTTGATGACCAAGTCGTAGGCCACGGCCCGACATTTGCCGGGGTCGGTGGTCAACATGGCCAAGTCTTGCGGCCGCGGCGCGGTGAAGGGGTGGTGCATTGCCGCCCAGCAGTCTTCTTCTTCGTCCCGAGCAAACATGGGGAACTCGACGACCCACGAGAAATTCATGACGTTGGGATCGTAGAGTTTCAAATCGACCGCCAGCCGCTTCCGCAAGGCATAGAGCGCCTTGCAGGTGACCTCAAACTTGTCGGCCACAAAGAGCAGGAAGTCGCCCGGCTCGGCACCCATCCGCTGCGATATCTTGGCCAATAATTCCGGGCTGAAGTTCTTGGCAATCGGCGAAGCGAGCGAGCCGCCTTCTTCGACCTTGAACCAAGCCAAGCCCTTGGCTCCAAAGTTTTCAACGATGAACGCCGTCAACTCGTCGATATCCTTACGGGAATAGCGGGCGGCCGCTCCCTTGGCGTTCATACCGCGGACCCGATTGCCGGAGTCCGCCGTCTCGCGGAAGACGCGGAACTCGGCTTCCTTGGCCAGATCGGTGGCGTCGATCAGTTCCATGCCGAACCGCAGATCGGGTGCATCGTGGCCAAAGCGCTCCATCGCTTCGTCGTAGGTCATGCGCGGCAGCGGTAGCTTGAGTTCGATGCCGAGAACATTCTTTGCCAAAACGGCCATTAGCCCGTCGATCATGCCGATAATGTCGTCTGCCGTGACGAACGACATTTCCATATCCAACTGCGTAAATTCCGGCTGGCGGTCAGCTCGCAGGTCTTCGTCGCGAAAGCAGCGGGCGACCTGGATGTAACGATCGTAGCCGGCAACCATCAGAATTTGCTTATAGAGCTGCGGCGACTGCGGCAAAGCATAGAAGTGACCCTGCACCACGCGGCTGGGCACCAGGTAATCGCGGGCACCTTCGGGCGTGCTGCGGCCGAGCATGGGAGTTTCGACCTCGATGAACTGCTGTTCGTCGAAGTAGTCGCGCATCGTCTTGACGATACGGTGCCGCAGGAGGAGCGTCTGCTGCATCTTCTGGCGGCGAAGGTCAATATAGCGATACTTTAGCCGCAAATCTTCGCCCGGCAGTTCGGAAGTGCCCGGCTGAAACGGCGGTGGGGCACTCTTGTTAAGAATCTCCAGATGGCGGACGCGAAGTTCGATCGCGCCCGTATCGAGCTTAGAGTTCACGGTCCCCTCGGGCCGGTGTGCGACTTCGCCGCGAACCAGGATCACATCTTCACTGCGAAGCGACTTCGATTGCTGCAACGTTTCGTCGCCGCGCTCCGGCGTGAAAACGACCTGCGTCTTGCCGTACCGATCGCGGAGGTCGGCGAACAGTACCCCGCTATGGTCGCGATAGGTATCGACCCAACCGCACAAAGTTACCACTTGACCGACATGCTCGGCGCGAAGTCCGCCGCAAGTTTGTGTCCGCAACAAAATCAAAATCCCTTCAAAAGTCGATTGCCGCGACAACCTAACCCGAATAGGGGCCAAGGTTAAATTCCGGCGAGAGACCCAATTCTAGCTTGCCGCAGCAGAAGCGGGAAGGATGGGAGGATGACGGTATCGTCGCCGGTATCGTCGTTTGCGGTCCCGGCTTCTGCCGGAATCTGTGTCATTTTTCCGCCTCGAAGCGGGGCTACAAACGATCGCGCAGCAACTTTGCCGTGATTCTTGGGACTTCAGACGGTTCCGTTATTCTATTTGTTTGACAATTGGTTTTGGCCCTTCCCCCGCGAGCGTGCAGGTGGTGGCAGGGGGTGCCGGGCATGCTCGCAAGTCCGTGAAGTTGTTATGTGGCAATCGTTTAAGCCAACTGAATTTGCTCCGCGACCGCCTCCGCATCAACTTCGCCTACTAACGGCATAAAACGACACTCGCTCAAGCTGCGGAACCATGTCGCCTGCCGCTTGGCAAGTTGTCGGCTGTGGGTTTTTACCAAAGTGATGGTCGCGGTCAAATCGTGCTCGTCGTGCAAATAGTCGATCACTTCGGCATATCCGACCGCCTGCCGGGCAGTTCGGCTCATTTCGGGCGAATGGGTCAAAAGCTGCCGCACTTCATCGACCAATCCGTCGGCGAACATGGCGTCAACCCGACAATCGATCCGGGCATGCAGCTCCTCGCGCGGTCGATCGAGCACGAAAACGCGACAGGCATCGGCGGGAAGCCCTCGCTCGAACTGCTGTTGGAGCGAGCTAATCGTCTGACCGGTCTTCTCAAAGACCTCCAAGGCCCGGATGATTCTTCGTGCGTCGTTAGGATGAAGTCGGGCGGCGGCAATCGGATCGACTTCGGCCAGTTTTTTGTGCATCCAGTCCGGCTCCCGCGATGTGGCTTCCGCCATCACAGCGCGACGAAAGTCCCAATCGGCGGTCGGCCCTTCAAAAACGCCCCGCAAAAGGCCTTTCAAATAGAGGGGCGTGCCTCCCACAAAGAGTACGCGACGGCTCCGCGCCTTAATTTCGATGGCAACCTGTTTGGCCGCGTCAAGATATTGAGCTAGGCTGAAATCTTCGTGCGGTGCGGCCACGTCAATGAGATGGTGCGGAATCCGTCCGCGTTCCGCGCGCGTCGGCTTGGCAGTGCCGATGTCCATGCCGCGAAATAAGGCCATGGAATCCATCGAAATGATTTCCGCCCCCAGCCGCTGGGCAAGGGCAAGGCCAACCGCCGACTTGCCGACCGCAGTCGCGCCGCTAAGAAACCAAGCATCGGTGGCAAAAGGCACGGCTATAGTCATTCCAGCCTAGGTAGGGGCTAAATTCGACCGACTCGGAGGTCCGTCCTACGTATCACTTTAACCTGTGCGGGATATACAGTACAATCGAGGAAGCGTTCCGCACGGCTACGGACGCCACGGATTGCACGTTTCTGGGCACGTTTCGGCTGTTGGGTATGAAAAATGTCGGCTGATTGGTTCTGCAAAATTGGTGAAAAGAAAATCGGCCCCCTGAACGGCCAGCAACTCAAGACGGCAGTCGCCAAGGGCCAGCTAAAGCCCGAACATCATGTGCGGCTTGGCGATGCCGGTCCTTGGGTTCCGGCGGGCCGGATTAAGGGGCTTTTCCCGGAAGTGCCATCGACGCCAGCACCCGAGGCCAAGCGGGCACTGCCTGCAACAGCCAAGCCGCTTGGGCCGACTACCGGCGGCAAGCCCGCCACCGCGAAAGCAATGCCCTTGCCGAATCCCTTGCCGACGGCCGCCGCAGCACCCATTCCGCCGTCCGTAGCAGCACCGTCGCCAGCCGACGTGCCCGAGGAGTTTAGTTTGGGCGGTCATCAAAAACATGCGACGATGAACGTCCACGACTTCGGTTTTGAATCTGCTCCGGTCAACGTTTCAAAGCGCAAGAGTAAAGGGGTACAAGGTCTGAAGAAGGCGGAGCAGCAAAAGCTGAACGTCATCCTTTTGAGCGTGATCGGAGTGGGGACAACCTTTGGCATAGCAGTCTTTATTTGGGGCATTGCGTCGGGCAAGCTGACATTCTCTTCGCCGGAAAAGAAGGTCGCGGACCCGACCGAAGCGGCAACTGCGGCTGCTAGTGCGCCGCCGACCGAGGCCGAAAAGAAAGCCGTGGAAGCAAAGCTTGCTGCCAAGAAAGAGGCCGAGACCTGGAAGAGTATCAACGATAAGATCGTCGTCGGCAAGGTCGAGGTAACCATCCTCAAGCCGTCGGTCGAGGCATCGCCCGCGGAGGCCAAATCCGATAAGCCCCAGTCCCTCATCGTGCCGATCAAGCTAAACCTCAAAGAAGGAGACACGACGCCCGTCGACTTCTCCGGCTGGGACGACGATGCCATTCGTAAGAATATTTCGCTCAAGGACGATCAGAAAGGTTCGTACCCCTTGCTCGCCCAGCTTTTTGTTAGCGGCAATGCGAAGTCGATCGGCACGAAATGGCTGCAATTGAAACTGGTCTTTCCGGCACCATCGAGCGATAAACTAAAGCTTTTCCACCTGGAATTGCCTGCAGCCGCGTTCAGTGGGGAGGGCATGATCCGTTTTGGTTTCAAGCCGAACGAGATTACGAAGCCGACGGGTGAGGCGAAGGCCGCTTCGGATGGGGCGGAAGGCACCAAGCCCGCGACGAGCAAGAAGCCCGCAGCGGCAGCCAAGAAAAGCGACGAGGATTCCGTTTTTTAATTGCCCCCCTCGCGCGCTTGCACTCCGCGGCCCGGCGAACGATAATAGCCGCAATCTTCCTGGAATGACTCTCGATCCATTGAAAAAGGGTGACGCATGAAAACAATCAATCCGCCACAGAATGGCACCGCCGTATCGTTTCAAATTCCCTCACCCTCGGCATCTCTCCCGTTTACGAAAGCGGGGAGTTGTTTCGCGCTGGGGCTGGTGCTCCACGCCGCAATTCTCTTGGTTCCAATCATCGCACGATCGGCCGCTGCCGCAAGCGACCGCGTTACGATCAATTTTGATCGCGACTGGCGGTTTCATCTCGGTGAAGTCGAAAATGGCCAAGCTACCGAGACCAACGACTCCGACTGGCGGAAACTGGATGTGCCGCACGACTGGAGCATCGAAGGCGAAAACACGGCCGAAAGAACGAACCTGCCGATGCTCAGCATCGTCGAAGGCAAGTGGTCGTTCCATCGTGGCGACAATGCCGATTGGAAGTTGCCCAAGACCAAACTGGAGGGCTGGGAAACGGTCGCGCTGCCGGCATTTTGGAACGATCACTCGAACTACAACGACCGGAATTGCTTCGGCTGGTATCGCCGCACGATTACAATTCCCCAGGAAATGCAGGGCAAGACGATCCTTCTCAATCTTGGCCGCATCGACGATTGCGACGAAGCCTTTGTGAACGGCAAGAAAATCGGTTCCACCGGCCACATGCCGCCCAACTATTCAACCGCATGGGAGAACGTGCGACTCTATCGCGTCTATCCAAAACTATTGCACGCGGGCGAGAACGTCGTTGCCGTACGAGTCTATAACGGTGAGAGCAAGGGCGGCATGTACGACGCCGGTGCGACGACGATTAAGCCCGAGGGGCCATTCGATCCACTTTCGCCCGCCGGCGATGGCGGCGGATATCTCAACGGAGGCATCGGCTGGTATCGCAAGACGTTCGATGCACCCAAGGAAGCCAAGGACCGTCGCGTCTCGATCGAGTTCGACGGTGCCTACATGGACAGCGATGTTTGGCTCAACGGCAAGCATCTCGGCAAGCATCCCTACGGGTACACGGGCTTTTCCTACGACCTGACCGACTCGCTCTTGCCCGAAGGAAAGAACGTTCTTGCCGTGCGGCTCAATGTGTCGCAGCCGTGCAGCCGCTGGTATTCCGGGGCGGGCATCTTCCGGCACGTCCGCCTTCAGGTGCTCCATCCGGTCCATATCGCCCACTGGGGCACCTATATAACGACTCCCAAGATCGAGTCCGGCGCGGCCCAAGTGAACGTCGCCACGCGCGTGCGGAACGACGGCAAAGAAGCGGTTGAAGCGACGCTGTTTACCGAAGTCATTGGCCCGGATGCCAAAGTAACACGAGCCAGCGGCGATGCAGCAAAGGTCGAAATTCCTCCTGGCGGCGAGAAGACGATCGAGCAGACCGTCACCGTGAGCCAGCCGCAGCTTTGGTCGATCGATTCGCCGCAATTGTACTGTGCCACGTCGCAAGTGACGGTGGCGGGCGAAACTTCCGACTTTACGACAACGAATTTCGGCATCCGAACCGTCGAGTTCACCAAAGATCGCGGTATGTTCATCAACGGCAAGCACGTGCCGGTCAACGGCGTGTGCAACCATCACGACCTGGGCTGCCTCGGCTCGGCGGTACACTTCAGGGCCATTCAGCGTCAGTTGGAAATCCTCAAGGGGATGGGCTGCAACGCCATCCGCACGAGCCACAATCCGCCCGATCCGGCCTTGCTGGACCTCTGCGACCGTATGGGTTTCGTAGTGATGGATGAAGCATTCGACGAATGGAAAAATGGCAAGACGCCGCTCGGCTACGGCCGCTTTTTCGACGAGTGGAGCGAGCGCGATATCGTCAGCATGTTGCACCGCGACCGCAATCATCCTTGCATCGTGCTGTGGAGCATCGGCAATGAGATTCCCGAACAAGGAAGCGGTCGCGGCGGCGCTATGGCCAAACGGCTGTCGGACATTTGCCATCGCGAGGATCCCACGCGGCTGACCACATCGGCATGCCACATGCCGGGGCCGGCCGATCGCAACGGTTTTGCCCAAGCCTTGGGCGTTTTTGGCATCAACTACAACATCGCCGCGTATCGCCAATTCAAGGACAAGTATTTGCTCATCGGCTCGGAGACTTCCTCGGCGTTAAGTACCCGAGATGAATACGGTCTGAAAGTTGGCGGCGATGGCAAGGTGCAAATCCAACGCGAGTTTGAACATCAGGTCACGTCGTACGATATCGTCGGCCCGCAATGGGGATATATCGCCGAGACCGATTTGCTGGCGTTGATGCACTCGCCGTGGGTGGCGGGCGAGTTCGTTTGGACCGGCTTCGATTACATCGGCGAACCGACGCCCTTTCGCTGGCCCTCGCGAAGTTCATACTTCGGTATCGTCGACTTGGCCGGCTTTCCCAAGGACCGCTACTACATGTATCGCAGCGTCTGGCGGCCCGAGCCGCTCGTTCACTTGCTGCCGCATTGGAATTGGCCCGGCTTGGAAGGCAAGGAGATTCCCGTTTGGGCGATGACGAATTGCGATTCGGTCGAGCTTTTTCAGGATGGCAAGTCGCTGGGTGAGAAGAAGCTCGATCGCGACAAGGCGTTGCACGTCGCGTGGAACGTGACTTACAAAACCGGCACGTTGAAGGCCGTCGGTAAGAAGGATGGCAAGACCGTCGCAACCGATGAAGTTCACACGACCGGAAAGTCGGCCCGATTAGAGTTGCACGCCGATCGCGAAAAGTTCGCTGCCGACGGCGATGACTTGGCATTCGTGGAAGTTCGCGTCGTCGATGAACATGGAACGGTCTGCCCGGAGGCCGGCAATCTGGTCCAGTTCAGGGTTACCGGTCCGGCAACGATTGTCGGCGTCGATAACGGCGACCCCATCAACCATGAACCGTTCAAGGCCGACAAACATACCGTCTTTCATGGCAGAGGCTTGGTGGTCGTTCAATCCAGCCACACGCCGGGAGTTGTGCATCTGAGTGCCGAAACGGTGGGTATGCAGGAAGGCCCCATTTTGCAAATGGAAACGGTGGCTCCCGAAGAAAAGCCCAATAAGTAAAATAGGCAAACTTTGACGGTTATTCCTAACGTTCCGGTGGCCGCGATGACGATTCCTTTAGACTGCGGGACCGTGTGATGACTCATCACCCCTCGCACTGGGAGGATCGTGTGCGGCGGAATAACGGTGCATTGGCGGCTTGGGTGGCAACGGCGGGGTTTTTGGCTTTCGCTGCGTCCGGCTGCTGTATGCACTCACGTTCCCGTTGCGAACCGCAGGCTGAGCCGCCGGAAGTGGCCGAAGTTGTCGAGGCCGAGCCGCAAGGTCCGCCGGGGCCTGAATATCCGCGATTTCATCCGGTGCCCACGCGCCCTGTCTTCGCTCCCGAGGGTGTGGAGTTCGCTCCCGCGCCATCGACCTCCGAGGCATCTACTTCTCCACAAGCGTCTTCCAATGAAGGTTGGCATTCCGCCGGAACAGGCAGCGGAGGTTCTCCAAATTGGGTATTTGCCTCGTCCATGCCGGAATCGGACCTCCGCAAAATGGAGCCTTCCGTCGAACGCCCCACGGACAATCGCCGCGCCGGCCGCTCCGCCCTCAGCCGATAGGCCGGAACAGGCTTTCCCCCCTTTACCACGGTCCTTCGTGGGAACGCACTCTCCAAGGCGCTCCGCGCCCATAACTTCTCGGATTGCAGTCCTTTACGCTTTAATAATGGCCGCAGGAGCGGTCGGGCGTAGCGTCGTAACGGGGAACTATTCCAATCAGCCAGCTTTGGCAACATGGGCAGCCTATGCGGCTGGGGAAGATGCCGGTCAAGCGGTTCCTTCCGTATATCCGATTTAGCCAAAGTGTTACGGTACTTGCGTGTAATTGAAGCCAAGTGTCCGGTTGATTTCCTGCCGCCCAAAACCGTTGGGCGCGGTCGGCAGAATCTCAATCCAAGCAGCGTGAAGCCGCCCGAAACACGGTCGCGTCCGAAGGGAAGCGGCGAGCCCTTTGTCTCAACAACCGGTGACAGGACACTCATGCTCGACCGATCGGCACGAACAATAACGCGGGCACGCTGGGGTCGCATTGCGCTTCCGGCCTTGGCTCTGTTTATCAACGCGCTACCCAGCTTGGCTGGCGCATCGGACCATCGGCTGACACCGACTGTGCGAACTGCTCAGTCGGCACGTGCGTCGGTGGTCAGCATTCGCGGTGAAAAGACGGTGCCGGCGGCAAGTAATTCATCCGGTGCTTCGGATGCACCGCGCCGCGTCAACGGCATGGGTACCGGCGTCGTGATCGACTCACGCGGCTATATCCTCACGAACTATCACGTCGTCGACGGCGTCCGCGAGATCCAGGTGACGAACGCCGAAGGCAAACGCTATCAGGCTACGCTCGTTGCTCGCGACAGCGAAACCGACTTGGCCATCATCAAGATATCGAACCCGCAGAAGATGCAGGTAATTTCCGTCGGCACGTCGTCGGACTTGATGCCCGGCGAACCGGTCGTTGCCGTGGGCAACGCCTACGGCTACGAGAACACGGTCACGCAGGGCATCGTGAGTGCCTTGCATCGAGCCGTACAAATCAGCGATGCTCAATCGTACGACGATTTGATCCAGACCGACGCCCCGATCAATCCGGGCAACTCGGGCGGGCCGCTGATGAACATCGACGGCGAGATGATTGGAGTCAATGTGGCGGTGCGGGCAGGCGCGATGGGAATCGGATTTGCCATCCCGGTCGATAAAGCGATGAACATTGCAGCGACGCTGCTAGCGTCCAGCGGCGTGAAGTCGTGGCATGGCGTGGTTGCCGCTTCCGACGCCCCCGCATCACTATCGGGAATGAAAGTCGGCTCGATTGAAAAGAAAAGTCCTGCTGCCGAGGGCGGCTTGCAATCCGGCGACGTGGTTACTTCGGTGGACGAAACAGAGATTCGCCGCGCACTCGATTTTCAACGGGCTATTCTCGATCGCAAGCCGGGCGACAAGGTCGGTTTGACCGTGCAGCGCGACGGCAAGGCAGTCAACCTGAACCTGGTGCTAGCCGACTTCCCCGAGGCGGCCAAGCCCGCGACGAACGCTTCCTGGGAAGTTCTCGGCCTGGAACTTCGCACGATGGCGACCACCGACTTCTCGCAACGGTTCCACACGCACTATCGCGGCGGACTGGTCGTATCGGATGTCCGGCCGAATAGCCCGGCCGCCGATCAAGGCATCCGCGCCGGCGATGTCCTGGTCGGCATGCACATTTGGGAAACGGTGTCGCTCGACAACGTAGCCTATATCCTCAAGCGACCCGACTTCAACAGCATTGCTCCCGTGAAGTTCTTCATCCTTCGCGGCAACGAAACGCTCTACGGCTACATGTCGGTGGGCATGAAGGTTGCTCGGCGACAGTAAAGCGTCCATGGAACAGCAATTTATCGCCTGGCTTCGCGAGCGTTTGCCACCCCATCCGCTCTTGCAATTGGGGCCTGGCGACGACGCGGCCATTCTGCGCATGGCGGGCGTCGATGGCTGCGTCATCACGGTCGACCTGCTTACCGATCGAGTCGATTTCATTCTCGCGGAGGTCGATCCGCGCCGCATTGGTCGCAAAGCCTTGGCGGTGAACTTGAGCGACCTCGCGGCGATGGCCGCACGACCCTTGGCCGCGGTGCTCGCCGTCGCCTTGCCGAAGAAGGGTGCCGGCGAGTTGGCCATAAAGCTTTACGAAGGCATCCTTCCGCTTGCCGAACGGTACGATCTGGCCATTGCCGGTGGCGATACCAATACGTGGGATGGCCCCTTGGTCATCACCGCCACGCTGCTCGGCCAAGTGACCGTGGATGGCCCGCTTTGCCGCAAAGGGGCCATGCCCGGCGACCGCATTCTCGTAACCGGCGCGTTCGGCGGCAGCATTCTTGGTCGCCAGTTTGACTTCGAGCCTCGCGTGCGTGAGGCGTTGCTACTCAATCGGCGGTACGATCTCCATGCGGGCATGGATGTCAGCGACGGATTGGCAATCGACCTTTCTAGGCTCAGCCGGGAAAGCGGTTGCGGGGCGATCGTCGAGACCGATCGCGTGCCGATTCACGCCGATTCCGTTCGGCTGGCTCGACAACAGAACGATGGCCGCACGCCCTTGGATCATGCCTTGGGCGATGGTGAGGATTTCGAGCTTATCCTGGCCGTCTCGCCCTCGGAAGCGGCAACAATGCTTGCCGATCAACCACTTGGCATACCCTTGACGGACATCGGCTCTTTCGGCGATACTCCAGGTCTGTGGACGCGCGGAAGCGACGGCCACATCGAGCCTTTGGCCGCCACAGGCTGGGAACATGCGTTTGAATAAACGTATTTATCTGGCTCCGCGAGATGCGATTGCGTACTCTACTTGCTCAATACCTTTTTCACATCGCGCGGAACGAGATGAATACTTTGGAACCATTCATTTATAATGCCGACGACGAAGCGGCCACCGCTGCCCTTGGCCGAGCCTTGGCCGACGTGCTTCCGCCCGGCACGACCGTGGCCCTGTGCGGCACGCTCGGGGCCGGCAAGACGCGCCTCGTGCAGGCCATCGCAGAGGGGCTGGGCGTCAATCGTCGCGACGTGGTCAGCCCGACCTTCGTGCTCGTCCAGGAGTACCGGGGTCGCCGCATGATATACCATTTTGACGCCTATCGACTGCGCGACGACGATGAATTCCAACAGCTCGGTCCCGATGAGTATTTTGAAAGCGATGGATTGGTACTGATCGAGTGGGCAGATCGCGTCGAAGGCTCGTTGCCTCTCCATTATATTGAGATTCGCATCGAGGTTACCGGCGAAACCTCGCGACGATTTGAGGTGCGGCCCGTCGGTCGCCGTTATGAAGAAGTAATCCGCCGACTTGCGAACTCGTAGGTTCCTTTGCGACGAAAGGAACCATTGTGCTTACGCAATGAGAAAACGTGGAATTCTCTAGCGAACCGGCGCAAAATGACCGCATCTCGGCGGCGCGAACTTATGCGCCTCTAACGATTCTATCGGATTTCATAGCGCGATCCCCATAGCTCTCGATGTCCGGGCGATTCTTCCGAATAGTACCAGAGGCTCTCAACACATCGCCGGATCGAGGCGGCGTTACAATAATCCCCGCGAGCTTAACTGTGAATATCTGGAAACTGTTCGCCACCGCTGTCGTCGTTTGGATGCTTGCTGCGGCTGCCTGGGCCGATGAACCGAAGCCTGCCGATCCGCCGTGCGTCCGCTGCAATGCACCGCTTTGCATCAGTGCCTGCAACTGTCCGAAATCGATGCCGTGCCTGGGCTGCCCGCCGTGCGGCGGAATATGCGTGCCCTATTGTCGCAAGCCGATGCCGTGCCTTTCTTGTCCGCCGTGCGGCGGCATTTGCGTACCCTATTGCTGTAGGCCCATGCCGTGCCTCTGCCAGCCGATCGTGCGGCCGGATAGTTGCCAGTTGCCGTCGTGTTATGGAGCCGGGAAGTAGTCTATGGAGTGCGATGGCTTATGGCCGCTTTTCGTCGGGCCGAAATCATTCGCCGGACGTCTTTGCTCGGACGACGATTCTTGAAAAGCCGAGGCAAGCCCGCTCTCCAAGGCCCTACTTGGACGTACCCGCTAATCTGCTACACTGTGGGCTGCAAAATCAACCGTCGTGCTTGTGCAAAACGCCCTGCTCATGGAGTCTTCCAATGCCCACCAGCCCCTTGACTTCTCTCCCCGCCTGGAAAGCCTTACAGGCCCATTGCGAGCAAACTCGTAGCGTACATTTGCGGGAGTTGTTCCAGCAAGATGCCGCGCGCGGCGAGCGGCTGACGCTCGACGCCATCGGCATCTACCTCGACTATTCCAAGAATCGCGTCGGCGACGAGACCTTGCGGCTGCTTGGACAACTGGCCGAACAAGCGGGCCTTCGCCAGCGAATCGACGCCATGTTCGCCGGAGAGAAGATCAACGTCACGGAGAAGCGGGCCGTGCTGCACGTGGCCCTTCGCGCGGCACGCGGCAGTTCGATCGTGGTCGATGGCGAGAACGTCGTGCCCCAAGTACATTCCGTGCTCGACAAGATGGCTGGCTTTTGCAATCGCATCCGCAGCGGCGATTGGAAAGGCCACACCGGCAAGCCGATCCGCAATGTTGTGAACATCGGCATCGGCGGCTCGGACCTAGGCCCCGTCATGGCTTACGAGGCATTGAAGCACTACAGCACGCGGGCAATCGCGTTCCGCTTCGTATCCAACATCGACGGCACCGACTTCGCCGAAGCGGTCCACGACCTGCGGCCCGACGAAACGCTTTTTATTGTTGCGTCCAAGACGTTTACAACATTGGAGACGATGACCAACGCCCACACGGCGCGCGATTGGCTCTTGGCCGGACTCGGCGGCGATGCGTCGGCCACTGCCAAGCATTTCGTCGCCCTTTCCACGAATGCCAAGGAAGTCGCCGGCTTTGGCATCGACACGATGAACATGTTCGGCTTCTGGGACTGGGTTGGCGGTCGCTACTCGATGGATGCGGCGATCGGGCTTTCCACGATGCTCGCCATCGGGCCGGAGAACTTTCAGGCGATGCTGGCCGGCTTCCGCGCAATGGACCAGCATTTTCGCACGGCACCTTTCGACGAGAACCTACCGGTGCTGCTGGGGCTGCTCGGCATCTGGAATAGTAATTTCCTTGGGGCCGAAACGGTTGCCGTCCTGCCCTACGACCAATATCTGAAGCGGTTCCCGGCCTATTTGCAACAGCTCACTATGGAGAGCAACGGCAAGCGCGTGACGCTCGATGGCAAGCCCGTGGACTATCAGACCAATCCCATTTATTGGGGCGAGCCGGGCACCAACGGTCAGCACTCGTTTTATCAATTGATCCACCAAGGCACGCGGTTGATCCCGTGCGATTTTATCGCCTTCCATCAATCGCTCAATCCGGTTGGCCGCCACCACGCCATGCTGATGGCCAACGTCTTTGCTCAGGCGGAAGCGTTGGCCTTTGGCAAGACGGCCAACGAGGTCGAGACCGAAGGAACGGCCGATTCGCTCGTACCGCATCGCGTTTTCCCCGGCAATCGCCCTTCCAATATGATCCTTGCCGAAAAGCTCACGCCGGAAATACTCGGCAAGTTGGTCGCGCTGTACGAGCATATCGTTTTCACTCAGGGAACGATTTGGCAAGTGAATTCGTTCGATCAATGGGGCGTCGAACTCGGCAAAGTTCTCGCCCAACGGATCATACCGGAATTGGAAAGCGCGAAAGATTCGATACTTGGCCACGACAGTTCAACGAATCGCTTGATCGTTCGCCAACGCACTCATCTCGCGCCGTGAGAAGTTCGTTGAGTTCGATGATCGAAACCGCTTAGTCTCATCTTGTCGAGCGAGGTGAGTACGTTAATGCCGCCACGGAAAACAAGCCTCATGGATATTCAAGTCTTTCCCGACGACAACGCGGTGGCCACCGCCGCGGCAGGCATCATCGCCGCCGAGGCCCGAAGTGCCGTCGCCGCGCGCGGTCGGTTCGTGGTGGCATTCAGCGGCGGCCGCACCCCTTGGATTATGCTCAAGGCCCTGGCCGATGCCGAAGTTCCCTGGCACGGCGTCCATTTGGTGCAGGTCGATGAACGGATCGCCCCTGTCGGACATAAGGATCGCAACCTCACGCACATCCGCGAAAGTCTGCTCGACCGGGTGCCCATTCCGGTTGCACAGGTCCATGTCATGCCGGTTGAAGAAGCCGATCTTGGGGCAGCGGCCGCGGCCTACCAGCAAACTTTGAATTCCATAGCGGGAAAACCGGCGATACTCGACTTAATTCACCTCGGCCTCGGGCCGGACGGCCATACGGCATCGCTCGTGCCCGGCGACCCGGTTCTTGAAATTGCCATTGCCGATGTGGCCACGACCGGAATCTACCAAGGCCGCCAGCGGATGACACTTACCTATCCGATTCTTAATAACGCGCGGCGGATACTATGGCTCGTTACCGGTGCGGAAAAGATCGAGATGCTGGCCCGCTTGCGGCAAGCCGATCCCACGATCCCCGCCGGCCGGGTTCGACAAGATTGTGCATTGGTGCTGGCGGATCATAGTAGTGTCGGTTGAAGGCGATAAAAATTCTTCCCGCTCTATATGGGGAAAGAACGACCGTTATTTATTCTGCGGCAGCTAAGAGGGGGCGAGACCGGAATTCCGGATTGTTCGGCAAATCCCGTACCCAAATCCCCTCCGATGAGCCAGCCTTGGTTGAAAGTTGGACTACTTTAACCTACGTTTGCTAAACGAACGTGGCGGTCGCATCGAAACTCAGTCGTTTCGGTAATGGCCCTATGCAAAAACGTGTAACGTAGCGATAAAGACATGGTTGGCACGGAAACAAAATCTGATCCACGTCGCCAGAACTTACTCCGACAGCTTGCGTCATTGATGCAGGTTGACGGCAGCGAGAATCAACCTTCGCCATCCTTGCCGGCAACCGGTTCGGTGGTCAAAGCTGCCGCCGCGGCGATTCCTGATGCTGTCGATACCTCAATACCCGCGATTCCACTTCCACCTCAACTACATTCAACGCAACCGACGGCAGCCACGGAGAAGGCGATCGAATGTGCCGCGAGCGGACCTACGGCGTTCATACCGATTGCTCCGAACGAGTTCTCTAAGCTGAACTTGTCGGAAAGCGAGGTCGAGTCGCTCGTCCTGAAGTTCCTAATGCACGGACAAAATGCGACCGGTCGCGACGTGGCACGACAGGTTGGCATCTCGTTCGTTATCGTCGAAAAGCTCTTGTATGCGATGAAGAACGAACGGCTGGTCGTCTTCAAGGCGGCCGGCAACTTGGGCGACTACGTCTACGAATTGACCGAAGCCGGCGGAAACAAAGCCCGCAAATACTCGCAGCAGTGCGGTTACTTCGGTGCCGCACCGGTGAGCCTCAACGATTATTCGGCCAGCGTCGCGGCCCAATCGCTGCAAAACTTTCAGCCGCGAATCGACGACCTCCGCCGAGCATTCGCCGATCTGGAACTGAGCGAGGAAATGTTCCTTCGCTTGGGACGTGCGATGGTTTCTGGCAAAGGACTATTTCTTCACGGGCCGCCAGGCAACGGCAAGACGAGCATCGCCGAGCGCGTTACCCTAGCTTACGGGACGAGCATCTGGATTCCCAAGGCGATCAGCGCCTGGGGCGAAATAATTCGCGTTTTCGACCCCTGCTGCCACGAAGCCATCCCCTTGCCGCAAGGCCAGGAGTCGATCGACGATGAAAAGATCGACCATCGCTGGGTTCGCATTCGCCGGCCCACGATTGTCGTCGGCGGCGAGTTGAACCTCGACCATTTGGAAATCACGGCAAACCGCGGCACGGGCATTGCCGAAGCCCCATTGCAGTTGAAGAGCAATTGCGGCACGTTAGTGATCGACGACTTTGGCCGACAGCAAGTCAGTCCGGCCGCACTACTAAACCGTTGGATCGTTCCGCTGGAAAAGCGATACGACTTCTTGAATCTCAACAGCGGCCGCAAGATTCAGGTTCCCTTCGACCAGTTCATCATCTTCTCGACCAACCTCGAACCGAAGGATCTCGTCGACGAGGCGTTCTTGCGGCGGATACCGTACAAGATCGACGTTTGCGGACCCACCGAGGCTCAGTTTCGCACTCTCTTCCTGGAGTTGGCCTCGGCGATGAAAATTGAGCCTTGCAAGCCGCCGCTAGACTACCTCATTCAGAAATACTACAAGTCGACGGGAAGGGCGATGCGGTTTTGCCATCCTCGAGACCTGTTGCAACAGGTCAAAGTTTATTACGACTTTCTCGGCCAACCGGCGAAGATCAGCGTCGAATCCCTCGACGCGGCGGCAACCGACTACTTCGCTGTTCTGTGAGAACCCCCCAACTTCCGGCAATTCGCAGAAAACTTAGCTTGTTAGAAGTTTTTTGTTATCAACTCGCCTTGCCGTAGAGGTACGTTTGCGGTATTTTCCGCCGACTTTATATCTCATCCCGGTTACGTTTTCGTCTTTTCGACAGTACCCCTTACACAAAGCGCAGCAGCCGCCATCGACTCCTAGGGCCGATGAGGGTTCTCCGTGAAAGGGCCGCCATGTTCAGGCAGCCGAACGCCGCATTGCAGAGCCATCGCGTGGTAATCTCCGCGTTCGTCGCGTTGGTGCTTATGTTCTGCTCGGTCGGGGTTGCGCAATTTCCCGGCGATGGGCCCATGCTGGGGCCGGATGGCCAACCCGTGCCCACCAATGCCGCAATGCAAGGCACGGCGATGCCCGGAAGGGGCGTTCCCGCGATACCGCAGGAGGAGATCGTCGTCGATGTTCGCGTCGAGGGCAATCGAACCATCGCTTTGGACAAGATTCTTTCTCACATTCGCACTCGAACCGGCCGACCGTTGAGCAATGAGCAGGTCGAGCAAGACGTTCGCGCGCTGAATAAGATGGGCGTGTTCTTGATTGTCCGCACGCGACGGCAGGAAGTTCAAGGCGGCTGCATCATTATCTTCCAGGTTGCCGAGCGGCCGCTGCTCCAAGAGGTGGCAATCGTCGGCAACGACACGTATTCCACGAAAACTCTGAAGAAGGAAGCCGACATCAAGGTCGGTGACGCAGCCGATCCGTTCGCGGTCGAAAACGGCCGCCGGCGGATCGAAGATTACTACCAGCGCAAGGGCTACAGTAAAGTCCGCGTGACGATTTTGGAAGGCAATAAAGCGGGCGACCTGCGGGCGATCTACGTTGTCGATGAAGGCAAACTACAAAAGGTCTATCAAATTAACTTTGTCGGTGCTCAGTTTGTCAGCGCGGCACGATTGAACACGGTTGTTGCCTCGCGATCACCCTGGCTCACCACTTTTGGCGGACATGCCGACCCGACCTATTACCTACTTGCCAGCGCGGTCGATCGCAAGTTGATCGATGAAGATGTCGCCAAGCTGACGGCCTATTATCGCGGCTTCGGCTTCTTCCATGCTCGCATCGGTCGCGAGCTGGAATTCAATGAGAACCAGCAATGGCTTACGATTACCTTCGTGATCGATGAGGGGCCGCGCTATGTGGTGCGCAATACGTCCTATTTGGGCAACACGAAGATCGCGACGGAAAAGCTGGCCAAGGATGCCAAACTGCTGGGCGGTCAGTTCTTCGACCAGAACCAACAGAATATCGATCTTCAGGCCCTTCGCGATCAGTACGGCGGCGAGGGATACGTGTTTGCCAAGGTCGAGGCCGACAACCGCTTCCTGGAAGAGCCCGGCAAGCTCGACGTTGTTTATAGCGTCGATGAAGGTGCTCGATATCGCGTCGGTCGCATCAACATTGAGATCAAGGGAGAAAATCCACACACGCAAATTACCACGGTGCTCAATCGCTTATCGTTCAAGCCGGGCGATGTGGTCGATCTACGCGAGATTCGCAGTAGCGAGCGGCGTTTGAAGGCTTCAGGGTTGTACAAAGTTGAACCGCAAAAAGACATCGGGCCCAAAATTGTCTATTCGCCGCCGGAAACGGAAGATAAAGAGACCGCGATAGCCGGCCGTCGCCGCACGAGCTACTATTCCGCACCAGGCTGCGGCGTGCCGATGGCACCCGGCGAGCGTTGCGTCGACCTTTATGTCAGTGGCGACCTCAATGATCTGCCGGAAGCGGGCAATCGAGTTCAGCAGCCGCAACAACAGCCGCCGCAACAACAGCCGCAGACCTATAGAACATACGAAACGAATGGGGCGACTCAGGGGGCGCCGCAGGGACAAGTTCAACGTTCTGGAGTGGTGCGGACGCAGTATGGGCCGAGCGATGCTTGGAACGCGCCGCAACAAGACTATGCCCCCGCCGCGCAGCCCTATCCGACGGCTCAACCCTATCCGACCGCGCAGCCTTACTCGGCCGCGCAGCCATACAACGCGCAACCATACAACGCGCAGCCATACTCGACCGCGCAGCCCTATCCGCCACAGCAAGGCAATGAGACCGCCGGAGCCTACAACCCGCCGGCCGCAGTTGCTTATTCCCAGGGAAATCCCCCGGCACAAGGTTATCCGGCACAAGGCTACCCAGCACAAGATAATCCAGCACCTCAGAATTATGCTTCGCCTGCCGCCGGTTATGCAGCTCCGGCCTACAACAATGCCGCACCGGCGACCGCCAGCGGCTATGCCAACAGTGCCGATCCGAACAATCCCGCCGCAACCGGTTCCGGCGTCTACTCGCCCGGCGGGCCGGCCATCGATCGACCACCCATCGCCAGTCTAGCCGCCGGCAACGGCCTTTACGGCGATCCTTCGCCGACGATGATTCCCACGCCCACCGGCGAGCCGCTGCGCGATCTGCCCTTCATGATCCAGCCGGAAGAAACGCAAACGGGCCGACTGATGTTCGGCGTCGGCGTGAACTCCGACGCCGGCGTTGTCGGCAACGTAACGCTCGACGAACAGAACTTTGACTGGACCCGTCTTCCGACAAGTTGGGCCGATATCGTCGATGGCAAGGCGTGGCGAGGGGCAGGGCAGAAGTTCCGCCTGGAACTGGTGCCCGGCACGCAGGTCCAACGCTACATGGCCAGCTTTCAGGAACCCTATTTGTTCGACCTAGGCAGCAACCCGGTCGGATTGGGACTCAGTGGATACTATTACCAACGACTCTACACGGAATGGACGGAAAGCCGCTCCGGCGGTCGCGTTAGCTTGAGCTACCAGTTTACGCACGACCTAACCGGCACCCTAGCCTTTGAAGGCCAGGATGTCTCCATCAAGAATCCGGAGTTCCCGGTACCCGATCTTTTGGCCGCCGTGGGCCACAACCAACTCTACAGTTTTTCGGCCCAGCTGGCCCACGATACCCGCGACAATCCTTTCATGGCCTCCGAAGGTCACTTGATTCAGGGATCGCTTGCGGAAACGATTGGCACGTACCAGTACATCAGGGCATCGCTCGAAGCTACTCAATACTACAAGATTTTCCAGCGTGCGGATCGTTCCGGCAATCACGTGCTCAGCCTATCGATGCGCGGAAGTTATTCCGGTGACGACACGCCGATCTTCGAGCGATTCTACGCGGGCGGTTTCTCCACGATTCGCGGCTTTGCCTTCCGCGGAGTCACGCCTCGCGATCCCGTCTACGGTATGGGTGTTGGAGGCGATTTCCAACTGCTCTCCACCGTTCAATACATGTTCCCCATTACCGCCGACGACATGCTCAAAGGCGTAGTTTTCGTCGATGCCGGCACCATTCAGCCCACCGTGAACCATTGGGTCGACAAAGTCCGCGTGGCCCCCGGCTTTGGTCTGCGCGTCTCAATCCCCATGATGGGCCCGGCACCGATCGCCTTGGACTTTGCCTTCCCGATCAGCAAGGAAGACGGCGACGTGCAGCAGATATTCAGCTTCTTCGTTGGGTTTAATCATTAAGTATGACCTCTTCCCAGAATATGCCGCACGCGCCAAGTTGGTGACTCTTTGTTGGAGTTCAAGTGATTGCGAGTCTTCGGGCCTGAAAAACGGTAGGAAGACACGCTATATATCGTGAACTCAATCAGGCCCACGTATTGATCGCACCGACACAGAGCGAAAGGCTCATGGTAGGCGGGCAGCGGCATACGCATAAGGATGATTCAGGCATCCCCGCCAACGTGCCGACTAAGGCCGCTGACGGCATGCCTCCGAACGCGGAGGCTCGTTCGATCAAAAGCCGAAACGTTTTTCCAATTGGCTCGATCGCACCCAGCAAACAGCATGCACTACCAAATCGAACTTGCCAATTTGCAGGCGATTCATACGGCGGTAATCCGCAGCCGCGTGCCACCCCACGAACTATCGCGGTTCGTTCCTGCTGCGTGCGGCGAAGTCTGGTCGTTCGTTCGCTCCGCCGGCCTCCCACAACCGGGACGGCATGTGGCCTTGTATTTGGATCGGCAGGGGACCGTCGAGGTCGGTGCGGAGGTGTCGGAGCCGTTCGTCGGCAACGACCGAGTTCAGTGTTCCCAATTGCCGTCCGGCTGCACGGCGACGACAGTCCACCTTGGACCCTACGCAAGACTTTCCGAGGCATATACCGAAGTTCGCCGGTGGTGCGCCGAACGCGGACACCAACTCTCAGATGTTTCTTGGGAGATTTATGGACACTGGGACGAGAGTTGGAACGCCGAACCCTCGAAGATACGCACCGATGTTTTCCACCTCCTCCAAGTGTGAGAGGGCTATTCCTCCCCCTGACCGCTCCGCATGCTGCAATAACTTTCGTAGCGGCGAGCGTCCAGGTGGCCTTCCGCCACGGCGTTTTTCACCGCGCAAGCCTCTTCGTGCGTGTGCGAGCAGTTCGGGAAGCGGCAGAGGCTGACGTAGGGACGCAGGTCGCGATAATAGCCGGCCACCTCTTCAGGAATCACGTCCCACAGCTCGAAGCTTCGCATGCCGGGCGTATCGACCACGAATCCCCCGCACCCAATCGGCAATAGTCGCGCGGTCGTCGTGGTGTGCCGGCCTTTTTCGTTCTCTGCACTGACGGCGGCAACGCGGAGGTGCAGGTCCGTATCGATGGCATTCAAAAGAGACGACTTGCCGACGCCGCTCTGCCCAGCGACGACGCTCTGGCGATCGGCCACCAACCGCCGCAATCGTTCGATTCCGAAGCCGGTTCGCGCGCTGACCATCACCAAATGATAGCCCATGCGACTGTAGACGCCGATCAGCGGTTGCAAGCTGGCCGGATCGATGAGGTCGATCTTGTTGATGCAGATCAACGGCCGGACGCGCCCTTTTTCAGCGGCGACCAGTATGCGATCGATGAGGTTCGGCTTCAAGCGCGGTTCGGCCGCGCTGGTAACGATCAGCAACTGATCGACGTTTGAAACCAGCACGTGCCGACGGCCGCGGACGGCGCGAGAAAGCGTGCCGTAGCGCGGTTCGACGCGCTCGATGACGCCTTCGCAGGGTTGCGATTGTGCGATCGGCTGAAACACAACGCGATCGCCCGCCACGACCGGGTTCCGCTCGTCGGTACTCAAGGTTCTGAGAATCCGCCGCGTCGCACACTGCACCACGCTGCCATCGTCGCTAAGCACGGTACTGGAAATACCTTGGACGGAAAGCACGCGGCCCCGGCGACAAGTTGCCTCATCAACTTCCAGGTGGACGTTGGGGACTTCGGCACCGGCCATCTCGGGGGCCATTTCGGCGGTGTGGATCGTCCGCCGCCGCGTCAATTCGCCCTTGCCGCTGAGCCGCTCTTCCGTCTCGGGGGCCTGCTCCTGGAAGCCGTGCTCGTCAAATTCCCGCGTCCAGTTGGTCTTCCTGGCACGCGGCGTGCGGTTCTTACGAAATTCCGCCCTGAATTTCTTTTTGGCCATCTATATCGGCTCGTCGCTAATGCGGCCTTGCTTGAGCTTGCCCGGCTCGTCTTTGGAAATATCGAATCGCTGCGGACGCTCGCGATCCGTGGGAATCGGCTTCTGCCGGGCCGAACGACGTCCTTCCAAACCGGCTCGTTCCAAGAGGCTCTGGCCGAAAATCTTTTCTTCGGAGACTTCCGGCGGCGGCGGACCCACGGCACCCAAATCGACCGGGGCGTATTTGACCTCATAGGCATGCTTGGCCACCCAAAGAATATCGCCCGGATCGACCCGCTTTTCCGTGACCCGGTTTCCATTCACCTTGACGCCGTTGCGGCTGTTCATGTCGCGGACGTACCAGAATCCAGATCGGATAAAAAGTTCGCAATGATGGGAGGAGACGTTGGAAAACCGCAGCACGATATCGCAACTCTCGCGACGGCCCACCAGGAGCGTTTCTTTCAACAAGGGAATGGGATCGCCACCACCTACCGGGAGTAGTTCGCCGTACATTGGATTGCCTTTGCCTTACGTTAGTCGATCTTGTCGCGGAAGCCGTACTGGCTTGTCGCGGAAGCCGGGCAGGGTGGGTGTCCAGCATTCCGTTGCATCCGCATCCGACGCCAAGAGCCACCAAGTAACGATATTTTCCCGGTAGTCGGTTTTCACTGCGACTATCACCACCCGTTCCAATATCCACAACTTCCACTTTTAGTCTAATAGTCGGCCATCGGCGCGTCAACCCACGGCAAGTGCAGGCGAACTGCAAAGTCCGGGGGCGGGTCCATTTTTGGTTCATCCGTATCAGGACCGCGCGCGGAAAGCGTTACGTCGTAAGCGGCTGCGCCGCTGGATTTTTTTAAGCATGGGGCGGGTGTCCAATCGGATTCAAGAAAACGGCCCCTGGTGATGAGAATTATCGGGGGCCTAGACGCGCCATGGGCGCACCGGAGCCTGGATATCCCTTGTCAGGTTGCGTCCCTGCGGAGCCCGAAGGTGTTTCTCCAGCCAGTCCCCTTGTAACCGAGTTGGCAAACGGTAGGTAAGTACTATTGGACACCCGACTTATGCCTTGAAAATCCCTCCGGGCGAAGCCTGCCGTGCGTGTCAAGCTGGCGAATCGGGGTCAGGTAGAGACCAAAGCACTAGCTTTGCCCAAAGTTCTCCGCAAACAGCTCTTCCAGGGCCGTTAGGGCGGCTTCGGCTTGCTCGCCTTCGGCCTCCAATGTCAAGCAAGTTCCTTTGCAGGCCCCGAGCGTGAGCAGTTGCAGAATGTCGGTGGCGTCCGCTTGACCATTTGGCGCGACAATCACGACTTTACATTTAAATTGATGGGCAAGAAAGAATACCGCGCCGCTCCCTCGTAGGTTCAGCCCACCGGGGTTCGTTACGACGACATTCCGTGAACTCATTTCCATCTATCCCAATCCCTTGGCCGACAATCTCAGTTTAGACCACGTTGCGCCGCTGCGGCAGGACCTTCAACATATATTCCGGGGACACAATACTTAATTCATGGATGATGCCGATAATTTAGTATTGTGTCCCCGGAACCCTCCCCGTGCTAATCTCGCTATGCCTTGGATCTAACAAATCCCTTGCTCCGCGTCAACAATTAAGTTATGTGTCCCGGAATTCGGTGGTGACCGCTTACACTTTACGTGTAGTACGAGGAACAGTACTTTCCGCGCGGCCCAGTGAGGACTGCTACTTGAATTCATTCAGAGCGACGCCGACCAACGCTATGCACAGCGGAAAAAGCGAAATTACAAACGCGATTACCGCAGCCGTTCGCACCCAGTTGGGCGACTTTCGTGCGAAGAACCATGTTACTGCTGCAAAAGCTGTTCCGAGGAAAGGAAAGATGCAGATCAAGAGCGATATGATAGCGAGGCATTTCACGATAAACGAGTCACGGAAGCTGACGAAGTGCCGCAAGTCACTTTCGTGACAGTTTCGCAAATCCTCGCAGGAGAGGGTCGACATAAGTTTGGCACCGCAATTCCCGCATTTGACGAATGTAGAACGGTTGCTGTCAAGAATGGGAATGCAGTGAAAAAGCATCGGTGTTTCTGTTAGGTCGTACGCCAAGGATGGAACGCGGGTGTCGCCGCATGCCCCGCAGTCGACGTTAATCGGCAAGTTGGCGGTGCATTCATAGCGGAAGCCCAAGATCAAATGCTCTAGCATGATGTCACTCCCACGCCACGACGACCGGCTTATCGATGGAAACGCCCAGCCGCGCGGCGGCGTTGTCGCCGACGATGGCCAACTCCAGGCGATACGTGGAGCCGATGAGGCCCACCAACATGCCGGGTGCCTGCTCGCCAACGGATAGGAATTTCGTGTGCATGAGCCTATTCCAAAGGAAGTGGAGAGTCAAGCAGGGGTACGCAAATGTGACGGGCACCAAAGCTGACGAGTTCAGGAGGACTGGGTAGATTCGTGGCATGGCACGCGTCGCAAGACATGCTCCTGGAGGAACGGTTTTCCACGTCTTGAATCATGGTGCGGGTCGCCGCACCCTTTTTATTCTGCACCCTTTTTATTCCGGGGACACAATACTTAATTCATGGATGACGTTGATAATTTAGTATTGTGTCCCCGGAACTCCATCGCGGAAAATCCTCGACGTATGTAACAAAGCGCAACTGGATGCAATTCAGAGACTTAAAATTGAGGTTCATCCGCCTGAAGCTTGCGCAACGCTTTCACTGCGAACCCGGAGGGATGCAAATGCGAGGCGGGGTGCCCGCATTGACCCTGGAGAGGTCTCCAGCAATTAGCCGGTGGTAAGCGCAGCACCACCACCGGTTTCGATGCACGATACAACCTTTTGACCCTGGAGGGAAGAAGAGGGGTCGAAGCGCGGCTGCGACCCATCCGGGGTCGGAAGGCACGCCCGAACCGCTAACCCCGGGTGCGCTGCGCGACCCGGGGCTAATCGCTTATATCCCTCCGGGATTGGCTATTGACCCCGTTTTCTGCGGGGATATATTGATTTCAGGTACATCCGACTGAAGAGTGCGCGGACGTAAGTTGTTATGCAGACAGCGGCTTTGCGGCGAGGATTTTTTGAGGAATATGTCCAGTGTCCAATGGGATTCTCAAAACGGCCCCGGCGGATCGAGTACCAGCCGGGGCCTCAGCCGCCATTGGCGCACTGGAGCATGGATATCCCTTGTCAGGTTGCGTCCCCGCAGAGCCTGACTCCGTTTCTCCAGACCGTGCCAGTATAGCTGGGAACCAATCTCGGATGCAACCACCATCACCATTGGACACTGGACTTATGCCTCGAAAATCCACGGGCCAACGGCCCGCGCATTCTTGAGCCAGTTGAACCGTTTTTCAGTTGATCAATCCGGTTCGCCGGTCCGATTGCGTGATTAGCGCTTGTAGAGCGGATTTTGATCCTGGGGGAATTCCGTGGGTTTGGGTTTGGCGGCGTCGAGGGGAGTGACGAGAATGTTGTCGAAGAGGGCGGTGATGCGGTTGGCGGGGGCGTCGCCGGTAAGGAAGCCGACCATGCCTTTGGTGTAGAGGGTGTCCTGCTGCGTAATGAGTTGCGTGTCATCGACAAAGGCGGTGATGGTCGTGCCGGAGAAGCGGAGTTTGACGTTGTGCCATTGGTCGGGGGCAAAGTTGTCGGCCTTGGCGGCGGCGAGTTGGGTGCCGGCGCCAGCGTTGTTGCCTTGCTTGGCGGCGAAGAGGGCAACGTTGCCGTCGGAGGAAACGCGGAGGTAGTAGGCTTTGGGGACGGTGCCGTATCCGGTGCCGACGTTGTTGACGCGGCCCATGACGCCGGCGTAGCCGCCGCTTTCAAGAAGGATGTCGGCGGAGACTTCGTAGTCTTTCCAGTCCTGGTCGCCCAGGATGGTGTAGGGCATCCACTCGGGGGCCCAGGATTGGGCACGTTTGTCGATGACCTGGCGGAGGCACTTGCCGTTGCCGTCGGGGCGGTCGGCGATTTCGAAGATGCCGACGATGTCGGCAGTGTAGTGGGGGAGGTAGCCGAAGGATTTGGCGTCGGCGTAATGTTCGAAGGTTTCGAGGTATGGCAGCGGGAAAGATTTGGCGGCAGGGACGTCGGGGAAGGCACCTTTTTGCTGGCCGGTGGTGGTGGAGATGGAGTAGATGCACTGCGGGTCGAGGGTGATGGAGAATGTGCCATTGGAGGGCATGATGTCGGGCTGGCGGATGAATTGATCGGCTGCATTGCTGCGCCAGACGCAGAGTTTGGCAGTGGAGAGGCCATTGCTGACGGTGAAGACGAGGGTTTGGGGGGCTTTGGCGCCCTTGGTTTGGGCGATGATTGAGTAGTCGGATTCGGGGGATTTGAAGGTGACGAAGGTGCCGCCGCCGGAGAGAGTGCCGCAGGCGTTGTTGAGATAGTGCCAGCCGACTTTGACGAATTGGCCGTAGTGGGCGTAGCCCCAGAGGTTGGGGCGGGTGGCGTAGTGGCCGCTCCACGGAGAGTTAGCGATCATGGCGGAGGGTTGTTCGGGGTAGGACTCAATGGGGTAGACGGAGGCGACGAGGTACCAGTTGACGATCTTGGTGACGCCGCTTTTGAGGAAGTTCTCGTTGAAGGCCTGGACGAGGCTGATTTCGCAGTCGAAGCCGTCCTTGTAAACGTGCTCTTCGGTGTTCCAGATGGGCTTGTTCATGGATTCGAGCAGTTGGCGGATTTCGGCAGACGCGGGGGCGGTGGCGATGGTGTGGTTGCTGACGGCATCGACCGAGTTGCGCAGAACCTCATCGGTGGCCATGGTGGGGATCCAGTTCCATTTGTCTCTTTGCCAGTTGTCGAAGGCGTGGACTTTGACGTTTTGCAGGCCATTGGCGTTGAGGGTGGTCTTGAGTTTCTTGACGAAGTCGATGTTAACGCCTTTTTCGTTGCGGGTGCCGATGGCGTCGAGGTCGAGGCCGTGCTCGGACTTGAGGCCCTTAATCCATTTGACGTAGTAGTCGGCCATGTCCTGGGACCAGAACTGTCCGTTGCCGACCCAACCGGGGCAACCCCACGCGCAGGCGTCGAGGGTGATGGCGGGGTTGCGTTTCTTGGCTTCGGCCATGATCCACCACTCGTAGCCGCGGTAGTAGTTTTCATCGGTTTTGGTATGCATGTGGCTGGGCTCGGCGCCTTGGGTGGCGTTGCAGTCGCCGGGGACTTCGACCAGCAGGGTGAGCATGGAGGCGCCGAATTTGGGTTTGAAGAGCAGGTCGAGGACCTGGGAGCGCTGGGGTTCAGGGTAATCCTTCAGGAGGACGGAGGTCGCGCCGCCGCCGCTGACGGCACCAACGCCGTCGAAGCGCGGGCCGCCGGCATCGCCCTTGAGTGACACGGCCTGGTCGCCAAAGGCTGGCAGTGCAAAGCCAGCGATCGCCAAGCTGATGAGGGAAGTAACGAGCGCGATGGGTATTCTTGTTTTGTTGATAGGTTTCATGTCGTGATCCTTGCCGAAGAACTTCATCCGCTGGTGGAGGAACAACGCGGAAGTTTGCTGCAACGCTGTGCGGTTAATTTTGAAACAGGAGCGAAGCGAATTCGTGAAGTCGCTTCGTTGTAGGTTACGTCGTTATCATCAGTCTGCTTGAGTTGAACATGAAAGGTCGTGGCTTCACCGTTGATTGAAATACGTAGACGCCCGATCCGACGGCAAATACCGCAGCCGACGCGTTGGCAGGAATATGAACCTTTAGCGTGAATTCCTTGCCTTCAGCCAGCCACGAGGTCTCGACCGAGCCGCGGACTGAGTTATACGTGGTCGAATCGCTATTCAAACCAAACGGTATGCCGGGTTTGATCTGGACCCCTTCGGACCCCGGTTTCAGTGGTGAGATGCCGCCGACATAGCGATAGAGGTAGGCGAGAATGCCAGCGTACATGTCATGGTTGTGGCTGCGGCCTCTCCCGTAACTCCAGTTTTCAACAATCGTCGTCGCGCCATGGTTGATCATGTTCATGTAGCTCGGGGGCGTCTCCTGCATAATCATGGTTTGAACCAGTGTGCCTTGCCCGGCATCGCCTAGCGCCTGCCAGAGCGCACCGGTGGCGATATCCCCGGTCGTCACGTGATTCGCCACCACGGGTCCAAAGTCGCCGACACGGCCATTGCTTGGCGGCGATCCGTTTGCCTGCGGATGGGCGATGTCATTGATTAGAGCCTGCCGCACCGCTTCGACCTCGCCCTCGGGAACGATTCCGAATACCAGCGGAAGTGCCTCGTTGGCCTGCTTTACCGGCTGATAGGACTTTGATTTCGGATCGAAATAGGCCCGGTTGTATGCGTCGCGCACCCGCGTGTAGTCTTGGGCGTAGGCGGACGAATCGTCCGTCTTGCCCAGCACCGATGCGATGTTGCCCATCAAGCCCAAGTCATATTCGTAAACGGCGCCCTCGACGTTCCGCACGTCATCGCCCGCGGGCGCCATCCAATCGCCTAATCCGTAAGTGACCAGGCCGTTCACTTCCTTGCTTTTGAAGTAGGCAATATATTTCCTCATCGTCTCGTAATTGTCGGACAGAATCTTTTTGTCGCCGTACGTCTCATACATGATCCAAGGGCAGATGATCGCGGAGGAACCCCATGCCGGCGAATCGTCGAATGGGCCGGCCGACCGATCACTCTTTCTATGGTACCAATTGGGCGCGATGTCCGGGCAAAGGCCGCTGTCCCGCTGCGCGTCGCGGACATCACGCATGATTTTCGCAAAATACGTCTGCACGTCGTTGGTGTAGACGGTCGACGGCGGCGTGGTCCAGACGACTTCCTGCCATCCCAACCGCTCGTAATTGGGGCCATCCGTGTGAACCGATTCCAGATTACTCAGTAAGCCCCGGAGGGTCGGGTCATGGATCTGCATGTAGCGTTTATCGGACGCAGTAAATGTTCCCACGTCGCGCGCGGCGGTGCAGACAAAATGCGAGGCGGCCTTTTGAATCAGCGGCAACGCGGTGTTCTGCGGATCGGTCGTCGCCCCTTCGACTTGCAAAAAGCGGAACCCGGTCGCATTCAACGTCACGCCCCAAGTCTCCGAACCGCCCCCTTTAAGCGTGTAAGTCGACAGCCCGGCCCGGCCCGGATGCACGCGGCCGCTGCGCTGCACGTGCTTCCCCAGCTGAAACTTCACGGTCTTACCGGACGGTCCCTTGACGGTAATTTCGTACTGGCCATTGACGTTTTTCCCGAAATCGTAAACGTAAATGTTCGGGCTGGGATTGGTAACCTTTTGCGGCGCGAACACCTCCCGCACGCGCATCGGAGGCGCGGACTGCGCCGTAAGCACACCATTCTTACGTGTCACAGCGACCGCGCTGGCCCACTTCGAATCGTTGAATCCCGGCTTATTCCAACCCGGTTGCTCGAGCCGGGCATCGTATTCCTCCAACCCGTGGATTTCCGAATGCGTCAGTGGGCTGCTGCTCGATTTCCATGACGGATCGCTCACCACATCACTGCTCGTCCCGTCCTGATACACTATATGCAGTTGAGTGATCATCCGCATCGGGCCGAAATTGCGCACGCCCTGCCTGTCCTTGACCTCGGCGATCCAGCCATTAGCCAGCACGACCTCCATGGCATTGCTGCCCTGTCCCACCAGTGACGTGACGTCAAAGGTCACATCGTCGGCTGTTTCGTCATAGTCGGTCCAGGCTGGATCGATCACGTGATCGCCGACCTTGGCGCCATTGATGAAGGCATTAAATTGCCCCAAGCCGCAAATGTATAAATAAGCGCTGCGGATGGGATTGTTGATTTGGAACTCTTTGCGAAATTGCGGTGTCTGTTTTGCAGTGGTCTCAGTGGCCTGCGCATCGCCAATCCACTCGGCCTGCGCGTTCCAGTCTTCCGGCTTGAAGAAAGAAGTGATGAAGGGGCGGGCATCGCTCCAGGGCGAAGCCTGTCCCTGCGCATCCCACGTGCGAACTTTCCACCAATACTCGGTTGTCATTTCGAGTGCGCCTCCAGCGTACACCACCCCGGACTGCTGCGCTGAAACGACCTTGCCGCTGTTCCAGACCAAGTCATTCGCGTTGTCCAATGCCGCCTGGCTCCGAGCCACGATGATTTGATATGCCGATTGGACGGCACTGCGGGCTGGATCGTTGACGACCCATCCAAAACGCGGGGTCGCGGTATCGATGCCTAGCTGCTCAAAATTGTCGATGATCCGCGCTTGCGCGGGCTGCAATGGAGCCGCCTTCGACGCCAAGACGGTCGTGGCCAAGCCGGCAAACATTGCGAGGACAGTCAAACGGCGAAAAAGCATGGTCTCTCGGATACGGCAAAGTTTACTCTGGGGTATTCGCCTCGTAGCCGTTCAATCCCTGGCGCACGCCAAAGGATCAAAGCCGATCGCTACGGCGATGATTGTACTTGCCCCTCTGCGGGAAAGCAAACGTCCTCCGCAAGATGTTTCTGGGGTGGAGTTGCATCGACAATAACTTTCAAGTTGGGGTGCGTGAGGTGTTTGGCACTAGCCGTCTGGCACGGGAATCACGCAGTCCAGCAACGATGGGCGGCCGTCATCGAGAATCCGTGGCCGATCAGCCCAAGTTTCTCAACACATCCGGCGAAACAACTGCGGCCAGTCTCGGACCAACGCTGGATTTCCTCGATCACGCTCGATAGCGTGAAGTTGGCAAGGTGTTGATGGAGCGACCCCAGCACGCTCAGGCGTCGACTTCAATATCGCCCTGGAGCTTGGCCTGGCAGGCCAGGATGTAGCCCTGGGCCCTGTCTTGATCGGTCAGCGCATCCTCGATGGCCATTGTCACTTGGCCCGAGACCAGCTTGACGCGACAGCATGCGCATGTGCCGGAACGGCAGGCGTTGTCGATGGAGACACCGGCCGTATCGGCCGCGTCGAGTATCGTCGCACCGAAGGGAACGGGCGCGGTCACGCCGGACGCCAGGAAGGTAGCCCTGCCCGCGATCTCTGTTGATTTGACATCCCTCGCGGACGGATCGCGTTTGATAGTCCCGAACGCCTCTCTCTTGATTTGGGCATGGGGGACACCGAGCGAGACGAGTGCGGCCGTGACTGCGTCCATCATCGGCGGCGGGCCGCAAACATGCTCCCGATGGGCCGCCAGATTAGACACGGTCGAAGCGAGCAGGTCCGCATCGATTCGGCCGATGCGCCCAGACCACGGCTCGTCTCGCGGGCCGCTCATGGTGATGGTGACGGCGAGATTGGCATTGAGTGCCTGGAGTTCGGCCAGTTCTTCGCGAAAAATAAAGTCGCGCGGCGATCGGAAGCCGAGGATCAGGTGCATCTTGCCCGACCAGCTCGTCGCGGTGAGGTAACGCACCACGCTCATCATGGGTGTAATTCCCACGCCTCCGCCGATCAGTACCACGCGGTCCGCTTCCTTGCCGCTGAAGATGAAGGTTCCATTCGGCGCTTCGATTTCGACCTCGTCCCCGATCCTGAGTTCGTCGTGCAACCACCGCGAGACCAGTCCTTGGCCTTCGCGCTTGACCGTGATCTCGATCCGGTCACGCCAGGTGGGTGACGACGCGATGGTGTAGGAACGTTTGATCGGGATGCCCCGAGGCGCGACGTGGAGCGTCACGAATTGGCCCGGCAGGTACTCGAAGGGGATTGGGCCTCCGCCAGGGGGGCTGAAGCGGAAGGTCCTTACCTCGTGAGCCTCGTCGGCCACGGACGAGAGCGTGAGCTTGCCCCGCCACCGGATCTTTCCGGTCGCCGGATCGTTTTTCCGGTAGCCCGAAGGCTGGTTCCTGAGCTTGGAGCGTCGCGGTACGGTCTCCGCCGGCTCTTGGCGTGCGCGTGCGCTCGGGAAGCACTTGCCGAACGCTACCAGCAGCTTGAGCGGGCCGTCGAGCCGAATCTGCCTCCGCAGGAGTGCCCACACCACGTTTTTTTCATTCCTCAGAAAGCCGATCCATGTCTGCGAGTCGGCGGTAACATGGAGATCGGGCCGGCCGATATGCCCCTCCTCCACGCGCATTTTCTGGTCCTCGATCACGACGGTTGCTTGCCGCTGTTCTCGTCCGGTGAACGTGAAGTGGTAGGTGGCGTTCAGTCCCGCCGACTTGCCTGGTTGGAAGACGTGCGGCATTCCGCTAAGGAAAACCTCAATGGTGTTTGGCCTCAGGCTGTTGCCCACGTGCTTGATTTTTTTATGGGGAAATCGTTTGGCGACGTGATCCTCGGCGTCGGAATTCTTGGTGACGTAAATCGTCTCTTCCTTCTCTTGAAGCGGCCGCACGATTTCGTTGAGATGTGAATTCCGATCGGCGAGGAACGGCCCAATAACGTCTTCTCCGGCAGGGCAGACCGCCAAGCAGTACGCCGCTTTGTAGTTCGCGCCGTAGGATAGGCTCTGCCACATCGAAGCCGACTCGGCGTCGCTGACGCGACTGCGGTAGTCGCGGGCGTTCTTGCTGTCGGCCACTTGCTCGACCCAATCGGTGAAACCGCCCATGAACTCCCGGTAATTGTGGGTGTAGCAGGACGAGAAGTTAAAATCTCCATCCGGCGAGATGGCCCCCACGGGGCATGCGGCCACGCACAGTTTGCATTCCAGACACGGGTTGTAGTCGATCGGCCGACTGGACTCTGAAACGTCGGCATCCAAAAGGATCGTCCCCAGAAGGATGAAATTGCCGAACTTCGGATGGATCACGTTGCGGTGAATGCCCATCATTCCTAGCCCTGCCGCCACCGCGACCGGCTTGTGCGACACGACCCATATCTTGCCAGGGAACCGGTCCATCTCCATCGGGAATCCCATCGCTGGGTTCAGTGCCCGGATTCCCCGGTCTTCCAGAGTCTGGACCACGCTCCGGGCAATTTCGTTAACCTCATCGCCACTGTGGTGGAATTCGTTGTTGGCGACCGAGCGAGCCGGTGTCCGAATGGCCTCTCGGTTCATGCGAACCACGAAGCTGACCAGCGTCTTGGTGTGGGGAAACGCCTTAAGGATGTCTTGACGCTGATCGTCCAAAGCGGGTCTGGCGATCTCAACAAAGCCCACGTCATCAGCGCCCGTGTCGAGGACCAGTTGCTTCAGCCAGCCGGCATCCAGCGCCTCCTTCTTGGGCGGAACGGAATGTCCGGTCTTGAGCTGAATCCGCTGCACGGTCGGGTGATCTTCGAGCTTCATGGCTGCTCCTTGTTGTATATGCAAGTATGTGGCAAAAGAGATATTAGCTTCCCATCCCCAAGCATGGCCATTCCTATTTGACCTTGACGACGACTTTGCCTTTGGCACGGCCTTTTTCGACGTAGGCCACGGCCTCTTTGGTCGATTCGAATGGAAAGACCCGATCCACGACCGGACGGATGGCCCCGGAGTCGATGAGGGCCGCGATCTCGCGCAATTGGTCTCCGCTCGCCCTCATGAAAAGAAATGAATAGGTGACGTGATGACGTCTTGCTTTTCGCCGAATTCGATAGCTCAAGATGCGCATTACCAGTTTCACAAACCAGGACGATTCAATCTCTTTCGCAAATTCGGGGTCAGGCGGACCGGCGATCCCAATGAGTTTTCCACCGGGCTTTAGCACGCGGAGAGATTTTTCTAGCGTCGCTCCGCCCAGGGTATCCAGCACCATGTCGCAATCGCGCACGATCGTTTCGAAATCGTCTTTCTTGTAATCGATGACAATGTCGGCACCGAGGCGCGCCACCCATTCGAGATTCGCCGTGCTCGTTGTCGTTGCGACGGTCGCGCCAAGATGCTTCGCCAACTGAATTGCGAATGTTCCCACGCCACCGGAGCCTGCGTGGATGAGAACCTTTTGCCCTTTCCTCAGGTTTGCTCTTTCGATAAGGGCTTGCCACGCGGTCAAGCCGACCAGTGGGATGGACGCTGCTTCTTCCATGGTGAGTCGTTTTGGCTTTAGAGCCACCGAATCTTCGCGAATCGAAATGAACTCTGCGAAGGCACCGATACGATTCTTGTCCGGCCGCGCATAGACCTCGTCGCCTGGCTTGAATCGCCGCACTTGCGAGCCGACTCGGATGACGACTCCGGCCAGATCATTGCCCAAGATGAGCGGTAAGCGGTAGGGCAAAATGAGTTTGAAGGCACCGTCCCTGATCTTGAAGTCCAGCGGGTTTATGCTCGCGGCGTGGATTTGGATCAATACGTCATCGACCCGCACCTCCGGGTCTGGCATTTCGCCAACGCGTATGCCATCGTTCTTTCCATAGCGATCAATAATGAATGCCTTCATCGTGCTTCCTTCCCGGCCGCATCCGCAAGTAGTGTTGGTGGTCTAATCGTTCTAGATCGACCGCTTTTCCAGGACCGCTGTGCGAGGCAGCGATGTTGGCAGCGCGTCGAGTTGCAGATCCCTTCGAATTCCAGCGTCCAAAACGAAGGCGGGCGCAAACCTGCGAAGCAATCGCAGGCGCCACGCGAGCCACCCGGCAGTGTACCGGAGCTTCGGACGAGCCGCACTCGCCGCTTTCAGCACGACGTCCGCCACGACTCCTGGCTCGTCGGCAGCGGCCATCACCTTCTTCAGGGTCTCGCTCAAGGCAGTACGAACCTCGCGATACTCATCGAGCTTGGAGTCGGGCTCCAGGAAGTTCGCGTCGAACTGCGTCTTCGTATAGGCTGGCTCGATAACTGAAACCCGGATGCCTCGCGTGCGCAGCTCGTGGTCGAGCGATTCCGAATAGCCTTCAACCGCGTGCTTGGTCGCGGCATAGAGCGCCCCGTACGGCATCGGCAGGAACCCAAGGACGGAGCCGGTGTTGATGATGCGGCCAGCCCCTTGGCGTCGCATATGGGGCACGACGGCGCGCGTCATCCGGAGGATGCCGAAGAAGTTCGTATCGAAAATCGATCGGGCCTGTTCGATCGAGCTTTCTTCCGCTCCGGCAGGTGCGACCCCGAAGCCGGCGTTGTTCACAAGCAGGTCGATGCGGCCTTCCAGGCGAATAAATTCGCCAACGGCGGCCTCGACGGATTCATCGCTGGTCACGTCGAGGCTCAGCATCTCGAACGCGCGCTTGCCTGCTTGGCCGCCCCGCCGACTGGTGCCGTAGACCTTGTACCCAGCCTTTGCGAGCCGCTCCGC
>JANXOJ010000553.1 GCA_025353625.1 Planctomycetota bacterium
CTTGGGAACGTCCGGCCACCCTGCCCGCCAGAACGAGAAAAGCATGAGTCTGCGGGCATACTACCACACCTCAACCAATTTGTCCACGAAAATGTTTGGAATAGCAATAGATTTCCGCAAATTACGGTTCAGTTGGCTCAAGAATGCGCCGAGGGTTGAAAAAGGCGGACATGCTGGTTCTCATTGGAGTTACACCAACAAGCTCAGGAGAGAATTCAACGTCTCCACGAGTTTAGTGTCTCACGCCTTAAGATCAAAACCATAAAACGCCAGGCCTACGGATACCGCGATCGAGAGTTCTTCCGCCTCAAGATACTCGGCATTCATCAGGCAATGTACGCTTTAGTCGGATGAACCAGAATTCAGCACCGGCCTGCTATTGCTACGTCAACGGCTCGAGCTGAAAGTCTTCGATCTCGACCGATGCGCCCTGTTGCAAGAAGTTGATGGCCACGAGGAGCCGCGTTTCGGCCCGGCGTTGCAAGACGATACCTTCAACCCCCATCAGTGGGCCAGACTTAACCCGAACCTTGGTTCCGGCCTGAATGCGGCTCTCCACGGTCAAGGGAACGTTTGCGGCGATCAATCGATAGACTTGCTGAAGATCGGCGGCGAGCCGCTGTGTATCGCTTACGGGAATCACGCGCAATACGCGGTTCGTGGCCAGCGAAGCAATTCGCTCAGCTTCCGCGCCGTGCATAAAGACGTAGCCGCCAAACAGAGGCGCATGCGAAAATAGCCGCCGCTGCCCATATTGAAGCGTCTTTTTCACCAACGGGAGGTAAAACGAGATCCGCTGTCGCAACAGATCCCGAGCCAACGACTTTTCCTGACGCGGCTTTGTATAAAGGACCATCCAATTCCCGATCTCGTCCGCAGTGACGGTCGGGTCCAAAAGCGTTTCGGGAAAGAGACTTGGCTCCTTGTTTAGTACCGGCATAAACGGCTCCCAAATTCAAATCGACCGAATCGATTCACGAAGAACCCACATCGAACTTTTTATTATACAACACGCATGAGGTCCAAGGTCACCGATCCACTCCACGCCCCACCACGAACCCCCCGATGGATGTATCTGCTATTCTCGCTCGACTCACCAAAACTTAACGACTTGGGTTGCGGTTTTTACAATCGGCGACTGTAGTTTATGCTAAATTACAGGGACGCAAACACGTTGCCTGCCCTCCTCCCCGGGCACCATGCACTCCTGTTCGCACAGGCGAGGGGAGTCATTCACTAAAGGAAGCCCATCAGTATGTGCGGAATTGTCGGTTATATTGGCCCGCGCGAGGCAATTGAATACCTGATTACAGGGCTCCGCCGTTTGGAGTATCGTGGATACGACAGTTCGGGGGTTGCGCTCTTGACATCCGAAAGGCATTTGACCATTCGCAAGTCGGCGGGGCGGATTGACCGGCTGGAGGCGATCCTGGGCGGGATTCCGGCGGCCAGCGTCGGCATCGGCCATACCCGCTGGGCCACGCACGGGGCACCGAGCGACATCAACGCCCACCCGCACTTAGGTGGCGATGGCGAGGTTGCCGTGGTTCACAACGGCGTAATCGAAAATTTCCAGTCGCTCAAAAGACGGCTGGAAAGCGATGGCTACAAGTTCTGCTCGGCCACCGACACGGAAGTCATTGCGCACTTGGTGGCAAGTTGCCTGAAGTTACAACCGCCGGTCGAGGACATGGCGGCGGTCCAATATCGGCCCTTGGTTGCCGTCGTGCAAGCGGCCTTGTCGCAACTTCAAGGCACCTACGGCCTGACCGTGATCTTCCGCGATTGGCCCGAGGTGCTGATCGTGGCCCGGCTGGGCAGCCCGATTGTGCTGGGCGTTGGCGACGGCGAGAATTTCATTGCTAGCGATGCATCGCCGTTGGCCGGTTACACCGATAAAATCGTCTATCTTGCCGATCACGAGATGGCCGTGCTGACGGCCGATTCGATGCGCGTCTATCATCGCGATGCGGGGCACGTCGATCTGCAAATCCATACGCTCGAACTCAAAGCGGGCGATATGGACATGGGCTCGTACGACCACTACATGCTCAAGGAAATCTTCGAGCAGCCGGAATCGATTGAGAACGCCATGCGCGGCCGGCTCGATTTTGATGCGGCGACCGCCAAGTTCGGCGGACTGAACTTGACGCCCCAGCAGCTTCGCTCGATGCGGCGGATCGTCATGACGGCTTGCGGCACAAGCTGGCACGCGGGCATGGTCGGCGAATACGTTTTTGAGTCGCTGGCCCGAATGCCGGTCGAGGTGGAATATGCCAGCGAATTGCGGTATAAAAACCCGCCCTTGGACGATCACACATTGATCTTCGCATTGACGCAAAGCGGCGAGACCGCCGATACGCTGGCCGCATTGCGGGAGATGAAGCGCAAGGGCCATCCCGTGCTAGGAATTTGCAACGTCGTCGGTAGCACGATCGCGCAGGAGTCGGACGGCGGCGTTTACCTTCGCGCTGGACCGGAGATCGGCGTCGCTTCAACGAAGGCGTTCAGCTCGCAATGCACGGTTTTGGCGATGCTGGCTTTGTACTTTGGTCGTCTGCGGCACCTCAGCTTCTCCGCCGGAGCGCGGATTATCCATCAATTGCAGGAGCTTCCCGACAAAGTCCGGCAAGCTCTGCAATGCAGCGACAAGGTGAAGGAGGTTGCCGCGAAGTATGCCCATTGCAACAACTTCCTCTACCTGGGGCGGCAGTTCAACTTCCCCACGGCCTTGGAAGGGGCGTTGAAGCTCAAGGAAATCAGCTACATCCATGCCGAAGGTTACCCGGCAGCCGAGATGAAGCACGGCCCGATTGCACTGGTTGATAAACACACGCCGAGCGTCTTCCTGATGCCGCACGGCCAGACTTACGACAAGGTGATGTCGAACGTGGAAGAGATCAAGGCCCGTGGCGGCCCGGTGATTGCCATCGTCTGCGAAGGCGACCGCGAGGTAGGGCGGCTGGCCGACGACATGATCGAAATCCCGGCGGTTGAGGAGTTCCTGCAACCGATCATCACCGTCATTCCGCTTCAACTTCTGGCGTACTACATCGCGGTCGCCCGAGGCTGCGATATCGACAAACCGCGAAACCTGGCGAAGAGCGTTACGGTGGAGTAAAACCCGTGGGGTGCGTAACGCGAACCGACCGGCGAATGGTGGGTTGCGCAATATGCCGAACCCTGGAAAATGCTTATCGCTTCTCTCGTTTAGTTCGCGTAAGCCACCATCGGCTCCTTCACCCACCCTTACGGCGAGCTTTGGGCCCGGCGAGGTTCACATCCAATGCCTCTCGCCTTTATCCGGGTGGCACTACACCCTCCACGAGAGTCTCCGTTAGGCCCGATTGCGTCGGCCTTGCCGAAGGCATAAAATATAACGGTTCCGGGGTTCGGCCAAACTTTGTCGTGCCCGGCAGAACGGTTTGCGCTAGCTTGCAAGTTGTTCCGAATCGATAGAGGAAGCGCGCCAACGGCCCAACCGGCACAAATTCGTTCGGGCTTTTCGGCAACCTGGAGGCGGAGTTAATACGTGGTGCATCTGGACTACTTACCTGGTACGTTCTTCGGACCCTCGACCCTGGTCGAAATGGTTCGCCACCGCGCCCGAACTCAGCCAAAAGAAATTGCCTTCTCCTACCTGGTCGATGGTGAAACGGACCAGATCGATCTGACCTACGCGGAACTCGACCGGCAGGCACGAGGGATTGGAGCTTGGCTAATTTCGCGCGGCCTGACGGGTGAGCGTGCATTGTTGCTCTATCCGGCCGGCCTAGATTTTATCGCCGGTTTCTTCGGTTGCCTGTATGCGGGGGTGGTAGCGGTGCCGGTTTATCCGCCGCGCCGCAATCGCTCCATGGACCGGATTCAGGCCGTGGCCTTCGATGCTGGGGCCAAGGTGGCATTGACGACCGGCGCGGTCCTTTCCCGCGTTGAAAATCTGATCGACGAAACCCCGCTCCTTAAGGAATTGGTCTGGGTCGATACGTGCCGGGTGCCGGAGGGAATGGACGAGCAATGGATATGCCCCGACATTCACGGCGAAACGCTCGCCTTCTTGCAATATACGTCCGGCTCAACCGGAACGCCCAAGGGAGTCATCCTCAATCACGCCAGCCTCGTCCACAATTCCGCGCTGATTGCCCACGCATTCGAGCACACGCGGACCAGCATGGGCGTATTCTGGCTGCCCAGCTATCACGACATGGGCCTGATCGGCGGAGTCTTGCAGCCGATTTATATGGGCCGCCAAAATGTCCTGATGTCGCCCATGACTTTTTTGCAGAAGCCATTTCGCTGGCTTTCGGCCATTTCCCGATTCCGGGCGACGGCCAGCGGGGGGCCGAATTTTGCCTATGAGCATTGCATCCAAAAGATCACGCCCGAACAGCGGAGTCAACTCGACCTCAGCAGTTGGCGCGTGGCGTTTAACGGTGCCGAGCCGGTTCGCGCGGAAACGCTGCGACGGTTCGCGGAAACATTCGCCCCCTGCGGGTTCCGCCCCGAGGCATTTTATCCCTGCTTCGGGTTGGCCGAGGCAACGCTGATTGTCTCGGGCGGCTTTGTTGCTCAGCGGCCGACGATTCGCACGTTTGATGCGGCCGCATTGACCGAGGGCCGGGTCATCGAACTGCCGGCCGGGAGCGCATCGGCCCGCGATCTGGTCGGTTGCGGTGGATCGCTGCCGGATCAGAAAATCGCGATCGCCAATCCGGAGAACCTGACCACATGTCCGAATGGCGTCATCGGCGAAATTTGGGCCAGCGGGCCGAGCATGGCCCAAGGTTATTGGAATCGGCCCGATGTCACCGAAACGGTGTTTCATGCCTTTCTCAAGGACTCGGGCGACGGGCCCTTTCTCCGTACCGGCGACCTGGGTTTCCTGTTCCACGGCGAGTTATACGTCACTGGCCGACTCAAAGACTTAATCATTCTTCGCGGCGTGAACCACTATCCGCAGGATGTGGAGCTAACGGCACAGCGGTCGCATCCGCGTCTCCGCGTCGATACCGGTGCGGCGTTCACCGTCGAGAAAGGCGGCCGCGAGCAACTCGTCATTGTTTTTGAAGTAGAACGCCACAAACACGGCAATTTCGGCGACGTTTTTGATGCAATTCGGCGTGCCGTGTCCGGTGGGCACGACTTAACGGTCGACGCAATCGTGCTGCTCCGAGCCGGCAGCGTGCCCAAGACTTCCAGCGGAAAAATTCAACGCCATGCCTGCCGCCTGGGCTATTTGGCCGGCACGCTCGATATCGTCGGCCAGTGGCATGCAGGCGATGCCGAAGAAGCAGCA
>JANXOJ010000654.1 GCA_025353625.1 Planctomycetota bacterium
GCCCGCACCACAAGTTGTTCTTGGACGGGAACGTAGAGGATGCCAACGCTGCACGGTTCGTATTGCGTTATGGCAGGAATCCTGCGTAAACTTGGCCCCATCAGTTCCGAAAACTGCGGATGTGACTGCGGAGCCTGCCGATGAACGTTGCCCTCGCCCTCCTTCTCGTTTCAATCGCTGCAAATCCAGAATCAACGGTCGGGATAGCTGCCGATACCGTGGTTGTTTGTCCCGACACGTTTCGTCCGGCCCTGGAGCCGTGGCTCGAATATCGCCGGGAGCAAGGGCATCGAATCGTCGTGCTTTCCAATCTGGCCTCGGCCGAGGAACTTCGCCACCAGATTCACGAGACGGCGCGCGGCGGGCGGTTAAGGTTCGTGCTGCTCATCGGCAGTGCCGATTATGGCATGTATTATGATCCTCTGCTTCGCCAGCGCAGCGTGCCGATGCACTATGCCAAGGCCCGCGTCAATGTGCTTTGGGGATCGACACCGACAATTTCCACGGACAACTGGTATGCCCAGGCGGACGCCGCAACGGATGAGTTGCCGATGCCATCGCTGGCCGTCGGTCGCATCCCGGCCGAATCGCCAGACGAACTGTGCGGCATCCTTGCCAAGATTATCGCCTACGAACGCTCGACCGACTTCGGGCCGTGGCGGCAGCGATTGAACTTTGTTGCCGGCACGGGCAACTTCGGATCGTTGGCCGATTCGCTCATCGAGTCGTCGGCACAATACTTCTTGACGAACAGCATCCCTGCCGAATATCGCGTCTCGATGACGCAGGGCAATTGGCAAAGCCCTTTCTGCCCCGATCCGCGCCGATTGCACCAAACTGCTATGGACCGTCTCGATGAAGGTTCGCTCTTTTGGGTCTACATCGGCCACGGCTATCATCGCGGCTTGGCACGCATGGAAGTTCCCGGCGGCGCGTATCCGATTTTGGAGATGCCCGATGCCGCATCGCTCCACGGTCGCCGGCAAAGGCCGATTGCACTTTTCCTTTCTTGCTTCGCCGGTGCCATCGATGCCAAGGAACGTTGCCTTGCCAGCGCGCTGCTGCAATCGCCCGGCGGCCCGGTCGCCATCATCGCCGGTACGCGAGTGACGATGCCTTATGCCATGACGCTAATGGCAACGTGCATGACCGACGAATACTTTCACCGCCGGCCCGACACGCTGGGTGAGGCTCTGCTCCACGCGAAACAGAGTATGCTCAAGGAGTCGAACGCATCGGATTCACGCCGGGCGATGCTCGATTCCATCGCCGCCGCAGTCAGTCCCGCCGCGCGCCAATTGGCGGCGGAACGAGCCGAACACGTGCTGATGTTCAACCTCATCGGCGACCCGCTCTTGCGATTGAAGTATCCGCGAACGATTGCGGTGCAATCCCCAAAACAGGCGGCGGCCGGAACCACAATTGAAATCGAAGGAACGTGCCCCATAGAAGGCCAAGGATCGCTCGAACTACTCCTACGCCGCGACCTGCTCCGCGACCCGCGTCCGGATCGTAACGTCTACCCACACAATTCAGAAACGCTTTCGCAGTTCCAAGACAGCTACGAGCGGGCGAACGATCATTGTTTGCACGCAATCGCATTGAACCTGCGCAGCGGGCAATTCCACACCACATTTGAAATACCGCCATCAGCCTTGGGCAAGTGCCACCTAACGCTCTTCGTCAGTGGCCAAAACGATTTCGCGCTGGGATCG
>JANXOJ010000677.1 GCA_025353625.1 Planctomycetota bacterium
CAGCAAAGACCCCCCAATTGCGAATGAGTGAATTGTGGTGGGGCTTCGCTGCGCTCGACACCACCCTACCTACTATACGTTGTGCAACCAGAATTACTTTTGAATCCAAACCACGCCGCCGCTGATGGACGACACGGTGCCGTCGATGGAGGCGTGGACCGGCGTTCCCAGGGCCGATTTGCCGCCCTGAACCGGTGGACGACCGAGAACTTGGCCCTTCGTCACGCGGTCCCCCGCCTGGACCAGCGGCTCGCACGGCGCGCCGATATGCTGCTTGAGCTTAATGCCGACCTTGTCCGTCGGCAGCAGGTCATTTCGGAGGGGACCGACATTGCGAAACTGCTTCAGGCCAAGCTTCTGGATGAGCCGGGCCATGGGGGCCTTGCGGTTGCGGAGATGCGTTGCCGCTCGTTCGGGCAGAAACGGCGGGTTCTCATATTTGGTCTTTTCCGAGGCCAAGCGGCGTTTGTTCTGCGTGCAGACCTGCTTGGGATCGAGGTCTTCCGGGCAGGAGTAGAGCGTGCAGAGATTACATTCGCAGCAGAAGTTCGTGCCGATGGTGTTCGCTTCGCCGACCATATTGAAGCCGAGGCTCCGCATTGCCTTGTGCGGCTCGATGGGATGGCCCAGCAGCCATCGCGGGCACAATTCGGTGCAAAAGCTGCACTGGTCGCAGGCGCTTTGTCCGATCCGCGAGATTTCTTTCCACGGCTGTTGACGACGACGAATGACCGTATGATCGTTGGGCAGCACGATGACGCCGCCGGTCGTTTTATCGACGAGGGCTTCGTGGTCGGCTTGCAGTGTACCCATCATGACGCCGCCGACCATGTAGTTGGCGTCGGGAATGGTTGGCCCTCCGGCGGCGGCAACGCATTGCGAGAGCGTCACGCCGATCGGTACGCGAAGCGTGACCGGTTCGGCCACGGCCCCGGCGATGGTGAGGAACTTTTCCGTGACCGGCTGGCCGGCAGAGATGGCCACGTTGACGGCCGTTTCGACATTCATCACCACGGCACCGACGTGCAACGGAATTCCGCCCGGCGGGATGACGCGGCCCAGCGCGTCGTAGACCAGGATGAACTCATCGCCGGCCGGGTAGGCATCGCGGAGGGGGCAGACTTCCATCCCTTGCGGCAGTCGAGCGCGGCAAAGTTCGATGACATCGTGATATTTGTCCTTGATGCCGACGATGGCCCGATTGGCACCTACCAGCCGCATTGAGGCGGCCATGCCTTCGATGGTGGCGTCGAGGTAATCGCGGAGGACTTCTTTATCCTTATGAAGCAGCGGCTCGCACTCGGCGGCATTGAGGATAACCGTATCGGCCTTGCCGGCGAGCTTGACGTGGGTCGGAAACCCCGCCCCGCCCGCCCCGACCACGCCCGCCTCGGCGACCATTTCCAGCGTAACTTGTGCCATGAGAGTTCCCAAGTATCTTTTAAGCAAATTTCGCATGCGGCAGTTATGAAGATGCCGACTAACCAGCCGCAGTGCAAACGCGAGTCCAGGTAGTATACTATCTGCTCGTGCGCGATGCAAAGGCATATTGGGAATGGGTTTGCGAAAACGGTCTGTTTGAAATTCCAGCAGGTCTACTGCAAAGTCTGAGATTTGCCGTGGTTGAAATTGTGGTGCAGGCGTCTCGCCTGCATTTAACCTGGCAGTCGAGACGCAGGCACCACAAAAATTTGGGATATGCAGTTCTCCTGGTTGTGAATGCTCCTCCCTAGACGCCCGCCCCGATTGGGCTATACTGGTAGCTTCTTTCAAAATGCCGCAGTCGCTCGAAGTGTATGATAGGGCGTGAGTTGCGGAAAATACAGTTGAACTTATCTCGGCACACTGGTCTCGCGTACTGGATGCCGCGAACTTAGCTTGAGGAGTCCGATCATGGAAAAGCGTGTGTATAATTTCTCGCCCGGCCCCGCCGTTTTGCCCTTGCCTGCCATGGAGGAGGCGCAGCGCGATCTACTGGCCCTGCCCGGCACCGGCATCTCCATCCTGGAGATCAGCCACCGGTCGAAGAAGTTCGAGCAAATTCTGGCTCAGTGTGAATCCAACCTCCGCACGCTGCTCGGCATTCCGGACAACTACCGCATCCTCTTCCTACAAGGCGGGGCGATGTTGCAGTTTGCCATGTTGCCGATGAGCTTTCTCCGCAATACGGGCAAGCCGGCCGATTATATCGTCAGCGGAACTTGGTCGAAAAAGGCCGTCGACGAGGCCAAGACCCAAGGGACCGTGCAAATCGCCTACGACGGCAAAGCGGGCAACTACAATCGCGTACCCAAGCAGAGCGAACTGAAACTCGATCCGAACGCGGCCTACGCCTATATGACCTCGAACGAGACGATCCAAGGCGTGCAGTTCACCGACGAACCAGACGTCGGCAACGTGCCGCTGATTTGCGATTCGTCGAGCGACTTCCTCTCGCGGCCGATCCCCGTGAGCAAGTACGCGATGATCTTCGCCTGTGCGCAAAAGAACGCCGGACCCTCGGGCGTAACGCTGGTGATCGTTCGCGACGACATGCTAGCCAAGGCACCGAAGGATTTGCCGTCGATGCTCAATTATCCCGTACTGGCCGAGAACAAGTCGCTCTTGAACACGCCGCCGACATTTTCAATCTACATGGTTAAGCTGGTGACCGACTGGCTCTTGCGCGACATCGGCGGGCTGGACAAGATGTATGAAATCAATCGCCGCAAGTCGAAGATGCTGTACGACGCAGTGGACGGGTCCGGCGGATTCTATCTGCCGCATGCCGAGCCGGCGAGCCGTTCCATCATGAACGTGCCCTTCAAGCTGGCCGACACCGCGCTCGAAGAGCCATTCAACAAGGAAGCGGCCGCCGTCGGGCTCGTGGAACTCAAAGGGCACCGTTCCGTCGGCGGCTGCCGAGCGTCGATCTACAACGCCATGCCGGAAGCCGGCGTAAAGGCCCTCCGCGATTTCATGCTCGACTTTGCGAAGAAGCACGCGAAATAACGTATTCATCTCGCTGAGCGAAATGAGTACGTTGCCCTACACCGGAAAATGCAGTTCTTCCACGTCGAGTTCCGGCGCGACGACCGGCGTGGGGAATTTGCCCTCGTGGACGAACGTGCGATTTTGGCCGTAGCGCTTCGCCTCGTTGAGGACGCCTTCGGATCGTGCGAGTAACGATGCGAGGCTGTCTTCATCGCTCGCGCGAGTCACCGAGCAACTGACGGTAATGTGGATATCGAAATCGTTGTGGTCGAAATGGGCTTTATCGATGGTCTGACGGCAGCGTTCCACGTTTTCGATCAGCGTCATCGAGTCAATGCCGGAGAACGCGACCAGAAATCGTTGCCCTGAAAACCGCGCCACGCGGAAATTGTCGCTACAGCTTTTTTCAATCAGTCGTGCGGTCGCTTTTAGGATTTCATTGCCTACGCCATAGCCGAATTGTTCGTTGGTTTCGGAAAGACGGTCGATATCGATCGAGGCCACGCCGAGGCGGCCACGATCCGCGACGCTCGACCACCGCGCATTCAGTTCGGCCTCGATCCCCGTGCGGTTTAGGCAACCGGTGAGCGGATCGTTGCAATCGGCTTCGTCGGGCGGACGGTTTTCCCGTTGGGCAACCTCGGCCAATGCTTTCTGCAGCGAGTCTCGAAGCACGTCGTTTGAGTTCAGCAGTTGGTGCGTGTGGCCAACAATCTTCTGGCAGCCTTCGCTCAAACTGCTTTCGTAGTCAAAACTGGCAATTTCCCGGCATGCGGCTTGAATTGTGGCATCCTGCATTTGCGTGGCAACTTGTAATTCGCTATTGATCTTTTCCCAGTTTGCGTCGCCGCGCATCGCGTCGGCCAGACGCTCATTGGACGCCTTGCGCGACTCGGCATATTTGCGAGCGGTGCTTTCAATGCCTTGGAGTACCGATTCGATTTTGCCCAGATCGGGCGACGCGGCACATTGCCGCAGTTGTTCGTCGGCGGCAAACAATTGCTCGCCAAACTGAGCAGCGCGATCGTTCAAATCATCGATCGCGAGATGGCCCGTCCCTTTCGGAAGGGGTTCGGTGGATTGCACCATTGCGGAAACGGGAGCCTCCGACACGGGGTCGTGTAGGTTGGACGTTAAATCAAAGGTGAACGCCGCTCCAAGTCGCCGCGATGCAACCTTGCGATAACGTTTTCCGAGGACGATACCCAAGGCAAAGCCCGCGCCGATATTCGTCAGCGATACGATGCACAAATGCAGAAGCACGATCCGACTCCGCGGGACAGATAGGAAAACCCTGCTGAAGTCTACGTCATTCTGCGGCGATATAATTGACTGTCCGACGAATTTGCCGCATTTTGTGATCGTAGCGATTGTGCCGGCCAACGTACTCATCTCGCTCAGAGAGATGTGTACCTACCAATTCATTTCGCTGGCTTCTTCCCAGTGTTCATAGAGCTTTTTTAGCGCCGATTGTTGATCCAGTAACTCTTGCTTGAGTTGGCGGACGCGGCCACCGTCTCGCGTAGCCCCCGGATCGGCCATTTCTTCCGTAAGCTGTTCGATGCGCGATTCCCGCTGGAAGATGTCGGCCTCAATGTCGGTCAGTTTTCGGAAGGGAAAGCTTCGATTGTTCTTGCGTTGGGCCGTTGCCGCCTCGCCACTACCTTTTTTTCCGACCGATTCCGGCTTGCGCGGAGGTTGCGTCCCACGTTTGCCGTGGCTACCCTGTAGGGATGGTTTTCCGTCACCCTTCGGCTTCTGCTTCGACTTCGATCCGCCAGATTCCTGTGCCTTTTTCCCTTGCGATTTCCGACCCGGCAACGACCCTTTGGCGCGCGCAGCCGATTGCTGAGCTTCGACCGCGGCGGCCGCCTTGCTTTTCAGAAAAAGCTGATAAGCCTCGTAATTGCCCTCAATAATTTGAACGTTTCCCGGCTCAAAAATAAGTAGATGGTCCGCCACCTGATTGACGAAATAGCGGTCGTGGCTGACGAATAGCACGGTCCCATCGAATTCCTTGAGGGCACGCTCCAAAGCGTCGCGCGCCCAGAGGTCGAGGTGGTTCGTCGGCTCATCGAGAACGAGGAAATTGGCATCCGACGCCGCCAGTCGGGCCAAGGCCGCGCGGCAGCGCTCTCCTCCGCTGAGCTTGCCCACCTTTTGTAAGGCCGTGTCGCCTGTGATTCCAAAGCGAGCCAAGAGGTCGCGTCGCTGCTGCGTGACAAAGTTCTTGTGTTTGGGCCGGATCGAATCGACCACGTCGTCGTCGTCCGAGACGCCGGAAAGATGCTGATCGAAGTAACCGATATTCGCACCCGTGCCGATTTGCACCTCGCCGCCGTCGGGCTTTTCTTCACCCAGCAGGCACCGCAGGAGGGTTGACTTACCGCAGCCGTTGGGCCCGATCAAACCCCAGCGTTCGCCGCGGATGATCTGCACCTCAACGTCCTTGAACAACGGCCGCTCGAACGACTTGGCAAGCCCCTTCGCGCGGACGACGATATCGCCCGATCGCGAGGCAGGCGGGAAACCCATCAGCGGCATGGTGATGATCCGCGGCACGTCCACCAACTCGATGCGGTCGAGCTTCTTGCGGCGATCTTCGGCCTGTTGATGCTTCTGGCCGTAGTGGTTGCGGCGAATGAAGTCCTTCGTCTTTTCGATTTCGATCTGCTGTTTTTCAAAGGTCCGCTGCGAGACGAGCAGCCGCTCGGCCTTTTGCGTCCAATAGGCGGAAAAATTGCCCGAGTAACTATCGACCGTACCCTGAAAAAGTTCTAGCGTGCGATTGGTAACGCGGTCGAGGAAGTAACGATCGTGGCTCACCAGCAGCATGGCCGCCGCGCTTTCGGCCAGAAACGATTCGAGCCATTCGGTGGCCTCAATGTCGAGGTGGTTCGAGGGCTCGTCGAGCAACATCACATTTGGCTCGGCAAGGAGCAACTTCGCCAGCATGAGGCGGTTCTGCTCGCCTCCGCTTAGCAACTCGACCGGCTGGTCGAACGACTCGCGGCGAAAGCGAAGGCCGTCCAGCACGCGCTCGATTTTATAGTCCAAGTTATATGCATCGCGGCTCTGCAACTCGTGCTGCACGTGATCGTAGCGATCGGCCAGACGCTTGTGTTCGTCGTCGTCGGTGCAATGCCCTAGCTCCTCGGCTACCTCGATCAATTCCTGCTCCAAGGCCATCAGTCCGGCAAGCGCGCTTTTGGCTTCATTGATGAGCGTTTGGCCCGGCTCCCACTGCGGTTGCTGTTCCAAATAGCCAAGATGCAGCGACGGATGGCGAACGATCTCGCCGCCGTCGGCCTCCTCTTTTCCGGCCAAGATGCGCATGAGCGTCGTCTTGCCGGTGCCGTTCGGCCCCACCAAACCGACGCGCTCGCCTGGACGAAGATCGAACGTCACCCCATCCAGTACCGGCTGGGGGCCGTAATGTTTTTGAATGCCTTCGACTTGAAAGAGAATCATCGTGTGCTGTGCGAGGTATCGGAACGGGTGCGAAAGCGATGCAACAAAGTACTGGCCAAGACGCGGAAAGGTTAGTCGCGGGGTCGCGGCACGATCTGCGGAGGTTTCGCCAATCCATTCTCGAATTTCATCGAATTGCTCGCGTGGAGCTTTCCGATAGACATCGAGAAGGAACGTCTGGGACGTTGAAATCGCGGACGTTCAACTCGCCGATGTTCGAGTAACGAGAACCGGTCGAGCGTCAACGAATCGCGTTTCCCATACCTGCTCCCTTACACCTCCGCTAGACTCGCTTGCAACTTCCGCGCGGCAATCACTTCGCGTTCCAGCACGACCGGCAGCTTGCGATACTTGGCAAACTCCATCGTGAACGTCCCTTGACCTTGCGTCATGCTGCGCAGATCGGTCGAATAGCCGAACGTTTCTGAAAGGGGCACTTCGCCTTCGATGCGACAGGCCGGGCCGCTGACCTCGGTGGAAACCACCAGTCCGCGACGGGAAGTCAAATTGCCGACTACCGGGCCTTGGAAGTCGCTGGGGCATTCAATTTCGATCTTCATCACCGGCTCCAGCAGGACGGGCTTCGTCGCCGGGAAGTTCTCCCGCATGCAAGTCCGAGCACAAATTTGGAACGCCATGTCGGAACTATCGACATCGTGATACGAGCCATCTTCCAAAGTCACCTTGAGGCCGACGACCGGATAGCCGGCCACGGGGCCTTTGTGGACCATCTGGCGAAAGCCCTTTTCGACGGCTGGAATGAAGTTCTTGGGAATGCGTCCGCCGACGACCTCTTCTTCAAAGATAAATGTGTCGGGCGAGTCTTCCGGCAGCGGCTCCATTTTGCCGACAATGTGGGCAAATTGGCCGGATCCACCGCTTTGCTTCTTGTGCTTGGTATTGAATTCGCACGCCTGCGTGGGGGCCTCGCGATAGTTGACTTTGGGCGCACCGACTTCCACTTCGACGCCATATTCGCGACGAATTCGCTCGATGTAAATTTCGAGGTGCAGTTCGCCCATGCCGGCCATAATGGTTTCAGCCGTCTCTTCGTCCGTCGAAATTTGCAACGTCGGATCCTCGCGGCGGAAGCGATGCAAAGCCTTGCTCAGTCGGTCGGCACCATCGCGCTTCAACGGAGAAACGGCCATCTTGATGACCGGCTCCGGCACGAACATATTCTCCAACGTGCAATACGGGTATTGCGAGCAATACGTGTCGCCGCTGGCCGCATCCAGTCCCAACACTGCGACAATATCGCCTGCCTCAGCCGTATCGATATCCTCGCGCTGGTCGGCGTGCATTCGCACGATCCGGCTGAAGCGCTCCTTGCGACTCGTGCGTTGGTTGAAGTAGCTGTCGCCCTTCTTGATGGTTCCCTGATAGACGCGCATAAACGTCAGCGTGCCGAAGGAGTCTTCGACCATTTTGAACGACATGCCAACCGTTACTTTGGCGGGGTCCGGAGTCAGCACCACCTGCTTCGTCGGATCGTCGTGGGCCAAAGCCTTGATGGGGCTATCCAGCGGTGACGGCAAATAGCGATTCACGGCATCCAGCAGAGGCTGCACGCCCTTGTTCTTATAGGCCGAACCAATCAGCACCGGCGTCAATTGCAGGCTCAGCGTCGCCTCGCGGATGACCTTGTCGATCAGTTCCACCGAGACCTTTTCCTCGGCGAGGAGGATTTCCATCATCTCGTCGCTGTACATCGAGATCGTTTCCAGCAGATGCTTGCGGGCGACTTGCGCCTCTTCGACCATATCGGCTGGAATGGGCTCCTCGCGAACGTCTTCGCCATTAGGGCCATCAAAGAAGAGGGCCTTCTCGCGGATCAAATCGACCATGCCCTCGAACTTGTGTTCGAGACCGATGGGAATCTGAAGCAACACGGCATCGCAACCAAGCTTATTGCGAAGCTGCGAGACTACTTTATTGGGATTGCCGCCGGTGCGGTCCATCTTGTTGACGAATGCAAGTCGGGGGACGCGATAGCGGCGCATCTGGCGGTCGATCGTCAGCGACTGGGCTTGAACGCCGCCGACGGCGCACAGCACCATAACGGCACCATCCAACACGCGAAGACTCCGCTCAACCTCGACCGTAAAGTCAACGTGGCCCGGCGTGTCGATCAGATTGATCGCATATCCGTCCCACTCGACGGACGTAGCGGCACTGGTGATGGTAATGCCGCGTTCCCGCTCGAGGTCCATGTGATCCATCGTAGCACCGGCACCGCCGCCTTTAACTTCCTGGATCCGATGGATGCGGCCGGAATAGAATAGTACGCGCTCGCTCAGGGTTGTTTTCCCCGAATCGATGTGGGCCGAAATTCCGATATTACGAAGTTTGGTCAGGTCCATTTCTCTCTTACGACTCGCTAAAAGGGCCAGCTATCCGCCAAAGGTACAATCCAGCATTGTACCGCACCGCTCGGCGGATGACAAGGCGGTCTAGGTTATTATTCTGTAAGGAGTTACGCCCGATGAGGGCGTTTCCGGCAGTCCCATGCCACAATTCGCCACGGTAAAATTCTTGCCTAAATCTCGTTATCTTTCAAGCGGAAAAGGTCGCGCAACGCCGCATAGCCGCAACGTTTGAATGAATCATCGGCCCTTGGATGGTGACTTCAACTCCAAAATCTGCTTGTCGGCGAGAAGCCGAGCGCGGAGCTTGGCATACGGAACGTGCTGCACGTCAACCCCCTCGTCGATCGCCAGACACGCGGCCGTGGCGGCCGACTGTCCGAGGATCATGAACACCGGCTCCATGCGAACCGAGCCATAAGCAATGTGCGAGCACGACAGGCAGACCGGCACGAGAAGATTGCCGCACTCCCCGGCCTTGGGCCGGATCGATCGATACGAGATTGTATAAGGCCCGCCGGGGCTAACCTGAACATCGCCCTCATTGCGAACGTGCCCGGCGGCGTCAACGTAGCGCTGACAATTGTGCGAATCCATGTTGTACGAGCCCATGCCGATCGGCTCCGGCGTTGTGCGACTGCGGCGGCAATCGTGTTCGGTGTGGACGTAATCGCCGACCATGCGACGGGCTTCGCGAACATAAATCTGCCGCGGCCAATTGCCGTTGTCGACGAACTCATCTTTGGCAAGGCCCCACTTGCCAACCCGTTCGCGAACGGCTAAGGGCACGCGGGGATCGTTCACCAGGAACCACATCAACCCCTTCTGGTACCTTTCGTGCTCCTCGACGATCCGCTCCCGTGCGTCATATTCGCCATCGGGATAGTCGTAGTTCATGCCGATATCGTCGGTGCCGAAGCCGCCGTGATTGTTCGTGTCGCTCTTGCGATTGGGCATGGCTTGATGGTTGCCGAAAATGTCCTTCCACTCGGGCGTCAGGTAGCGAAGCAGCAGTTCGTAGCGAAGCGGATCGTAGCCTACGGGCTTGGCAAATGCCGCGCGGTTGGAAGGCAAATCGGTCAAGCACATGCGAAAGCAATACGCCTGGATGCGTCGATCGGCCTCGCCATCGTTGCCCGGCGGGCCATCGTGGATGCCCGGCAAAAGTCCGCTCGTCGGATCGCCCCGCCTCACAAAGGGATCGATCGCGCGTAGGAACTGATGACTGCGAGCGCGTGCGACCTGAATGCCGTCGATCGTTTCGCCATACTTTGCGTTGCTCTCTCGACCGATTGTGTAGGACACTCGGGCCTTGGCCATCAAATCGCCTTCATACGAGGCGTCGATAAAGACCTTTGCGTTAAAGACCTCGCCCGACTCCATTTTAATGGACGCGATATTCGTGCCTTCCTTTGAAACGCCCCTCGTCAAATCGAGACGCTGGCCCAATACTACCTTCACACCCGCATCGTGCAACATATCGCCAAATACTTGCTCGGCAACGTGCGGCTCAAAGCGAAAGATGGCGTCGTCCTCGGCGCGGTAAAACGAGTACGATTTCCGCGACTGGAAAGGCCAGGCATTATCGCCGTCATAATGCTTCTTAACGCGCTGGTAGAACTCACGGGATACGCCGCCAATCGCCGCTTTATTGCCGGAGTCGGTCATACCAAGCCCGCCGCTGGTCAACCCGCCAAGGTGGCAACTTGGCTCGATGAGAATCGTACTTTTTCCCATGCGTGCGGCTTGCACCGCTGCGGCGACTCCTCCGCTCGTGCCGCCATAGATGACGATATCGCAATGCTGCGGCGCGGCGGCGTGCGAGGCAAACGATGTAAGAATGCAAATCAGGAACGCGACGGTGGCTATCATCGATTTATTCTCCTATTACCGTGGGCACGGCGAATTCGTTTAACGTCTCATTGGTCGCAATGGATCAACTCGACATCGTTGTCAACGCGGCCGCCGCCCCTTGCCCAAGGCCGGCGAGGAATGCCCGGTAATGCTTGGTCCGCCGGAAGAAAGTTCATCGCATTCTTCTCTAAATGCAGCCCGCTGGTCGATGTAACGCGAATTCCAGGGCGAGCACAATTGTCGATTCGGTTGGCCGCGATGGTGATGTTCCGATGCGCACCGCAGGCGGCAATTTCGCCGTTACCGGCGGTGGCCTGAACGTTGATCGGTACGCCGCGACACGACGTAATCGTGTTGCCCTCGATTCGCAAATCGTTGCTGCTACCGGCTTCGAGCCACCAATACTCGGGCGAAACGAGGATCGCCGACATCCAACAGCCTTCAATACGATTACGGAGTATCCGTCCCTGGCTGGCTTTGATGAGAATTCCGCGCGAGCGGTTATTGCCAAAATCGCAGCCCTCGACGCGAAATCCATTGCCGACGCGATTCGCTGCACAAATCAGGCTGCCCCGCTCCATCTCAACTTTACGATCGAGCGTAATCGCGTAGGCTCGGTGGAGGGCGTCGCCGCGCGCGGTGCGAAGATTCTCATCGAGATGCTGCCGAGCGATAAAAGCTCGTTCGTCGTCGCGGATCGTGCCGTCCGATTGAACGGCGACCGCTTTTGCATCGGGTAGGCGGTGGCCATCGTAGGCGACCAATTCGACCGGATCGTCGGGACGGATATTCATCCCCCATTTCGCCAGCACGCGCAATTGATTCCCCCGCGAGTGTACGACCATGTGGTAGTCGCCGCAAATGTTGATGCAGTCGTCGCCCATGAACCGTGCCGAACATTCGATATACGCCGGGCCTTTGGTCGCTTGCTTGCTGTGATAGGCATCGGCGTTCAACGACCGCAATCGTGCATCCGCACGCTGCACGGGATCGTTCGCGACCGGACGACGGTCGATCTTGCAGCGATAGTAGGTGCTGGCACTACAATTATGCTCGATAAATCCGAAGCAGTTCGATGCGTAAAGTGTGATGGACTCCAACCGCACATTCTCGTTGCTGTCGCATTCAATCGCATGGCCTGCACTGCCGTGCGGCGCATACTCGGCGGAAAGGACGGTCGAGTCGCCCACGCGAATATCGTCGCTTGCACTGCCTTGCGTGAAGACGAGCCGCACATGCCGAGAATCAACGGTCTCGATCCGCATTGGCGGCGGATCTTCGCATCGCAGCGTTCGCGTATCGGGCCGGAATATCTCGTGTTTGAACGACTTGGCATATTCGGCGGTCGGATAACCGGCGAATAATTCGACCTCGTGAACGAGGCGATCGGCCGAGATTGCCGTGATGCGGCCCTGCGTGAACGGCAGCGGATCGTAGTCGATGGTGAGGCCGCGAATGGTGACGTTGCGACATTCGGCAATGGAAATCGCCCGCGTCGTCTCCGTGCAAATCATTTCCACGCCGTCGGCGACGATCTCGACATCGTGCAAACCGCGCAAGGCGAGGTGCTGATGGTTCTTCGGCGTCACGCGATATCGGCCTGGCGGCACCACGACGTGCTTGCTGCCTTGGAGCAGTTCTTTGTCGATGAAGCCTTGGAGATCGAACGGCGTACCGTTGGCCTCTTCGACCGCTCGAGCCGTGCCCGTGCAAAGCAGCATCAGCCCCAGCAGCACGGAATGCGTTTTTCCCGCGGTTCGAAGCATCAATGTCCCTTCGCTGAAATGATCGTCCATTCGTTCGGTCGCCGCAGTCGCAATGCGACTATTGTACTGAAATGGGGGCAGGAATGCACCCCCGATGTTTGAACCTACCGATTGACGCCGACCGCCGCAGAGGGTTCAATGGTTAGGATGAAGTGCGGTTGTGCGGCTAACCGCGACCTCCGTGCCTCTGCGGTTCGTCGCCCGTTAGGAATGGCTTTGAGAATCAACTATGCACCTTTCCATGCGGATCATACGTGCCTCCTTTGTCGCTTGGGCCTCGATTGCACTTCCTTACACCGCAACGCATGCCGCCGAGATGGCTATAAAGGCAGAAGGACGCGCGACGTTGCCTACTGGCGTCCACCGAGTCCTCGTTCTCGGCGATAGCATCACCTACAGCGGCACCTACGCGGCCAATATCGAAACCTATTTCCTCTTGCGAAACGGTCGACAGGCGGTCGAATGGATGAATCTCGGCCTTTCCAGCGAGACCGTTTCCGGCCTTTCGGAGCCGGGCCACGCGGGCGGACAGTTTCCACGCCCCGATTTGCACGAACGTCTGGCCCGCGTGTTGACGCAGACAAAACCCGATCTTGTGATTGCCTGCTATGGCATGAATGACGGTATCTATCAGCCGTTGGATGCTACTCGATTCCAAGCATTCAAGGACGGCATGACCCGACTGCACGACGCGGTGACCAAAGCGGGGGCAACGATTCTTCACGCCACGCCACCGACTTATGACCGTCAGGGGCCGAAGGAGTTTTACGATGAGGTATTGCAGAAATATTCCGACTGGCTGCTGAGCCGCCGGGCCGACGGTTGGGATGTGGTTGACCTACATGGTCGGATGAAAGAGTATCTCGCCAAAAAGCGTTTGACGAACCCGACGTTTGCACTCAGCGGCGACGGTGTCCATCCCAAGGAACTCGGCCACTGGATTATGGCCAAGGCGATTTTGTTACATCTTGGTGCGAGCGATTTAGCCGATGGTGAAACGAGTATTGACGTGCTTTCCGCGCATCCACATGGGCCGGCGATCTTTAAAGCCGTTGTAGAGCGACAGGCCGTGATGCGGGATGCATGGCTCACAGCCACAGGGCACAAACGGCCTGGGGTCAAGCCAGGTTTGCCGCTAGACAAAGCCCGGTCAAAAGCTGTCGGCATCGACGCACAGATCGACGAATTGTTGAAGTAGAGGGTTCCACTCGGCAAGAGGAACCTACGAGGCGGCATCGCCGCCGTGAAGGAACTGCGGGGCGGAGACGCCCATCGAAACGTAGACGCTCATCAGGCCCTCGACGCTCATTCCAGCCGGCTGAATCGCATCGCTGGGAATGAAAAACAGACCTCCGCCAAACGGCACCGGCGCGGTGGGAACGATCACAATCTGATATTCCCGTCCGCGAATGCTATACTTCTGTGGCGAGACGAGCAGTGCAAGAATACCGCAGGCGCCCGACTCTCCGAAGAAGCACATCACGGCCTGCATGCCTTGCAGCTTCGTCGCATCCGACTTGTCGAACACATCGACGAGCTGTTTGGACGTGCCGTAGATGCTGCCGATGATGGGAATGCGTTTTAATATCCGATCGATTAAGCGTCGCAAGATATTCCTGGCCCCCGCCTCTACGGCCACGCCGATCAGCAGCACCACCGCAAACACGACCACGAACCCGAGCGAGTAAGCGACCGTGTCGTTCGTCGAAAAGCGAAGCCCAAGCTTCGTCAGCCCGTCGCCGATCAAAGTTCCCGGTCCCAAGGCCCGATGCAGAAAATCGACGACCCATAGCACGATGCCGACGGTAATCACCAAGGGAAGAATCGCAAGCGTGCCCGCTAGAAAGACTCGGGCGAGGCGCTGCAAGGTTACGGTTGCCAGACTGCGCATGGTATACTCCAATTGTGAGCCGGAATGGAGGCTACAAGATAGAGTAGGCGCGACGTTGTGACAAGGGAGGTAGGCTCGTGCCTTGGAATCTGCTCGACCGGCGATATAATATCGTCGTATAATGTCAACTACGATGAGCGCGACCGCATCTCAAGAACCATTTTCCTCGGCCCCCTTCCGACCGCTACCGTTCCTTTCCAGCGGATGGGCACAGACCATCGGCGCGGTCTATTGGCCGCAAATACCTTACGTTCGGGCAACGGCACGGCACGTCATTCCGCTGGCGGATGGCGACCAAATCGCAATCCTAGAGAACCGGCCGCACGATTGGCATAGAGGGGATCGCATCGTCCTTCTCGTGCATGGGCTTGTGGGATCGAGTGCGTCGAAAGACCTCGTTCGGTTGTGCCGAAAACTGGTACGGCTGGGCTTTCTCGTCGTGCGAATGAATCTGCGTGGATGCGGCCCCGGCTTTGGCCTCGCACGAAATCTCTACCACAGCGGGCGCAGTGAGGATGCCCGAGAAGTTGTCCGCTGGCTAGGCAAGCAGTTTCCCGAATCTCCGGCGACTCAAATCGGCATTTCGCTGGGCGGAAATATCGCCTTGAAGATGGCCGGCGAGGATGGGGCCGCTCCCACGGCAAACCTCGATAGCGTTATTGCCGTGTCGGCTCCGATCGATTTGGCCGCTTGTGCCCGACGACTGGAGCAGCCCAGCTTTCGCTTTTTCGACCGCTATTTTGTCGGCCTGTTACTGCGGCATAAGGCCCGTTTGCATCGGCACTTTCCGGACCTGCCCGACGTCACCTTTCCGCAACGGATGACGCTCCGCCTTTTCGACGACATTTACACGGCCCCCAGAAGCGGCTTTCGCGATGCGGCCGATTACTACGCGCGGTCGAGTGCCGAACAGTTCGTTCCGCACATCCGCTGCCGGTCGCTGGTCGTGTGTTCCGCGGACGATCCGATCGTCGATGCCGACTGTTATCGCCGCCTACCGACTTCGGAGTACGTTCAAGTTGTGCTTACGCCACATGGAGGACACGTTGGATTCCTGGCCCGTCCGGATGCGTCGCGGCGTGGCGTGCGGTGGATGGACGACCTTATCTTGAATTGGCTGAAAAAACTTCCTCGACGTTCAGGTTTGCACTCCACAACGGTTGCAACCAACGAATTTGGCTGATAGGATGCAGGGATCGTGTCGCGTCCTCTCCCTTGCCCTGAAAATTTGCCATGCGCCGTTCATTGCTGTGCCGTTTAACGCTTTTCGCCGCGCTGGTCGCGGTTACTGCGCCGCTAGCTTTCAATCGAGAGTCTTTTGCCGCAGTTGATATCGACGCGAAAGGCCCGACAATTGCAATCCCTTCCGCCGCGGCACTCATGGCCCGGCTTAAGCGGCAGCATCCGCGGCTGCTAATCGATGCCGCCGGGTTCGCGGACTTGCAACGGCGGATTAAGTCGGACGAAGTTCTCAAGCGATGGGACGCCAAACTACAGCGTGATGCCGCCGCATATTTGAAAGCGAAAATGCCGGAGCATGTGCTGCCCGACGGCAAGCGGCTTTTGGATACGAGCCGCCGCATGGTCAAGCACAGTTATACGCTGGCGATGATGTACCGGCTGCATGGCGATAAGCGATATCTGGACTATCTTTGGCGGGAACTGAATGCGGTCTCCCAATTTCCAGACTTCAATCCGGCGCACTTTCTCGATACGGCTGAAATGACCCACGCCTTTGCAATCGCTTACGATTGGCTCTACGATGACTGGAGCGACTCGCAACGCGCCGCCCTGCGCAAGGCAATCGTCAACATGGGCTTCCAGCCCGGCCTGCACGTCTATCAAGCGAAAACCGGCTGGCATCGCGTCAGCCACAATTGGAATCAGGTCTGCAATGGCGGGCTGACGGCGGGGGCCTTGGCCATTGGCGACGAAGAGCCGATCATCGCGGGCCAGATATTGCACGAAGCCTTGACGAGCGTACCCTTTGCCATGCAAAGCTACGGCCCAGACGGTGGCTGGGGCGAAGGGCCCGGCTATTGGGGATACGCCACGAGTTACAACGTGATGATGATCGCCTGTTTGGAGTCGGCATTGGGCACCGACTTCGGCCTTTCAAAGATTGCCGGCTTCAACGAGACGGGCCTCTTTCCTCTCTACATGACCGGCCCCAGCAACCGCAGTTTCAATTTTGCCGATGCCCACGATCGCTCCGCGCATAGCGATTGCCTGCTTTGGCTTGGCGATCGCTTCCATCTGCCTGCCGCTACGCAGATGGAGGTGGCTGCCGATGCGCCGACAGCCGCATCCTTGATCTGGTATCGCGACAAGGAAAAAGATGCGGCCGCCAGCGGGCTGCCGCTCGACAAATACTGGCGCGATGTGGAAGTGGCTACGATGCGCGGCAGTTGGAGCGATCCTCAGACCGTGTTCGTCGCCATGCAAGCTCGCTCGCATACGATGAACCACCAGCATCTCGACCTGGGTTCGTTCGTCCTGGATGCCCTGGGCCAGCGTTGGGCCGTGGACTTGGGGCCGGACAACTACAATCTGCCCGGCTATTTTGGCAAACAACGGTACGAATACTATCGATTGAGAGCCGAGGGGCACAATACGATAGTCATTGGCCCCAGTGAGGCTGCCGACCAGGATCCCAAGGCCGGTTGTCGAATAGGCCGCTTCAGTTCCAAGCCGTCGCTGGCGTTTGCAATTGCCGATTTAACGAACGCCTACGCCGGCCGCGCGAAAAATGTCGAACGAGGAATCGCCCTGGTCGATCGTCGTTTCACGATCGTGCAAGATGAGATAACCGGTGCGCGAGGCGATGTGTGGTGGTTCATGCACACGTCGGCCGAAATTCAAATTAATGCCGAGGGCCGAACGGCAACGCTCAACCAAGGCGGCAAAAAACTGGCAGCGCGGATTACATCGCCCGCCGATGTCCGATTTGAAGTACGCGAAGCCGAGCCGCTGCCAACATCGCCCAATCCGCAAGGTCAAAAGAGCAACGCGGGAATTCGTAAGTTGGCGATACACTTCAATGGCAGCGGCGCGGTCCGGTTGTGCGTCGAACTCGTTCCCCTGGACGGACGCGGCGAGGTTGTTTCGCGGAAAGTCCAACCGCTCAGCGCATGGTAGTTCCGCGAGCCGTCCTACAGCCGGTCATATTTTTGCGATGTCCCCCGCGATTTCTCCACGGAATAGCGATCCTCGTTGATCGCCATCTTTTCGGCCACGGCTTGGGACATGTCGATCCCGGCAACGTTGGCAAATTCGGCCAGCAGGAGCAGCACGTCGGCCACTTCCAGCCGGACTGCTCGCACGGAAACCGGATCGGCCAGAATCGCCCCGTCGCCGCCATCGGCGGCCCAGCGGAAGTGTGCCATCAGTTCGGCGGCCTCCGAAACCAGGGCCATCGCCAAATTCTTTGGACTGTGGAATTGCTGCCAATCGCGCTTGGCGGTGAAGCGGGCGATTTCTTCCTTTAGGTCTTGCAAGGTCGTCTCTCGGTCGGTCGGTTGGGCCATCGTAGGTTCCTTCGCGTCGAAGTCCATGCGGTACACTTCCGTAGATTACTCGCCTTGCGCGTGAGACACAACCGGCCATTCCGGCCAAAGCCGCGACTAGTAGCAATTTGGAGACGGCTTGCATGGGCGGAACGGGCTGCATAGAATCTTGGCACTACGGTTCCATGCTTGAAAGCTGAGTCCTATGTCTCGCCGCCAACTTCACGACGATTGGGAAGACGAAGATTCCTCGTGGGACGATGCGGAGGGCGATGACGATGGCACAATGCCGTGTCCCTATTGCAAGCGGCCAATTTACGAAGATGTTCCTCGCTGCCCCTATTGCGAGCGATATATCTTGGATGAGGACGCCTCGGCACCGCGCAAACCGTGGTGGATTATCGTGGGATTTCTGCTTTGTTTTTATGTCGTATATCGGTGGATCCGTTGGTAAATCAAAAACTAAGGAATCGCGACGATTGCTTCCATGACACATACCGGTACGGCTACATTCTCGATCACCAGTCATCTCCGCGCTTCGGCCGATGAGGTGTGGGCGCACGCGAGTACGTTCGTCGGCGTCAATCGCGAGTTGTCGCCTCTGGTCCGTATGACGTACCCAAAGGAGATGGCAACTATCGCACCCGAGAACTTTCCGCTCGGGCGGAAGGCATTCCGCAGTTGGATACTCCTGTTCGGCGTTTTGCCGGTTGAGTTCGATGATATTACGCTCGTAGAACTCGAACCGGGCCGCACGTTCTTGGAAAACTCGCAACTTTTTTCCATGCGGGTGTGGAACCATCGTCGGACGATCACGCCGCTGTCCGTCGGGTGCGAACTATGCGACGAACTGACCTACGCGCCGCGCTGGCGCTGGACGGGCCCGCTACTTGGGTTCGTATATCGACGCATGTTCAATTGGCGGCATCGCGTCTTGCGTCGAACGTTTGGAGCAATGTAATTAGCCAAGTCGTCTTCGACGAAGCCACACCGCACCGGCTCCAACGGCCAGGAGCACGAGCGTATTCGGCTCGGGCACGGCAGCGATCTGGCTGCTG
>JANXOJ010000680.1 GCA_025353625.1 Planctomycetota bacterium
GTCTCGCTCTGCAACCTCGATCCAAACAAGGCCCAGGAAGTGGCGGCGGAATTTAACGGCGGCAAAGCGAAGAAGGTGACGGGCCAAGTGCTTACCGCCGCAACGATGCAGGCCCACAACAGCTTCGATAAACCGGCGGAAGTCAAGCCGGTCGCCTTCGACGGAGCGACGCTGGAAGGCAACCGGCTATCGGTCGCGCTGCCCGCCAAGTCGGTGGTGGTGTTAGAGATTGAGTAGAAACGTGCCGTCCCACCACCCTTCAAATGTCGAGCCGTCAACAATGTATCGTTCAACAATAATCGCATTCGCCTTCGTTGCTTTTGCCGCGCCCTCGTCGGCAGCCGATAGCGCAAAGGAAACCAAGACGTACAAGCATACGCCTTGGCATTTGGTCGATATCTGGTGGGACTCCGGCAAGGACGTACCGTTCGAGAGTTTCTCGATGGATGTCGCGATCCGCGACGATTTGCCGGCCAACGTTCACGTTTACGTCGCACCGCTGGGAATTTGCCACCTCGACAAAACGGCTCTCTACGGCGGCTTTCAGACCCAGGCCGACGGCAATACGAAACGCGATCAGCATCTACGCGGCATCGGTCGCGGGCTGATCTGTTCGATGTGGGGTGAGCGAAGCTACGATGCCATCCGCCCATCGATCGGCGGCTTTTGTCAAAGCTCCGGGCACGAGGGCGACTTCATCAGCGTCCGTCGGCCTTACGAATGGGCCAAGGGAAACTACACGTATCGCCTCGTCAAAATGGAGACCGAAAAGCAAGGCGACAAGTCTTTTACGTGGATCGGGGCCTTCGTCTATTCGGAAGCGAACGACGAGAACGTTTTCATCGGTGCCCTGCGCGCCCCTGGAACGGGACTGTCGTTCAATCGCAAATTCGCCAGTTTTGTGGAAATCTACGGCGGCGTCATTCCGCTGAGCGACATTCCCAAGGCGGCCGTTACCTTTGGCCCGGTCAAGATCAACGGTCAGCCGGTCGAGATCAAGTCGGCCCGTGCAATCTATCCAGTCGGCGTGCCCGAGGTTGCTCAGACGACGGAAAAGGAGGGCCGCTTGACGGTTAATTTTGGAACGATGCGCGCCAAGCCCGACCAGCACGACGTGAAACTGTTGCCGACCGCCGGTTTACAAAAGCCGTAACTCCTCGCCGAGGCGGATCGCCTCGCCCAACCAATCCTGTGCATGTGCGGCAGGCGGGTTCCAGTGGGCCGACCAGCCGAGCCATTGCACGGCCAGATGCAGCCGTGCAAACATCAGCGCGCGATCGAGCGCGGCACGATCGGTTTGCCACGCATGGCCGGTCGGCATCGCTTCACGATAAGTCGAAACCATCGTTGCTCTTTGCTCGTCGGTCCACTTGCCGACGATGAGCGCGGCAAGGTCGATCACACCGGGACCGAAAGAAGCAAGTTCCCAATCGACCGGGCAGACGCGAACGCGGTCGCCGGATGGCTCGACGAGCACGTTCGAGGCATAGAACTCGCCGTGGATGAAAGATTTCGGCAACGCGGCAAGGAATTCGGCTACGTCACCATAACGCGCGGCAAGTGCCGTTATTGCCTTTCTACCGCTTGCATCGTGACGATTCGCCGCGAACTCTACGGCACGATCCATCCAGCGGCGAATAAATGCCGCGTCGTAACGAAGTAAGCGGTCGGCAGCCGGCGTTGATTTTGCCGCAACCGCAACGGACGGATCGCCGTGCATTCGACCGAGCCAACGCGCCGCATCGCACCAGACGTCGAGTTCGCCATATTGATATAGCTCCGCTCCGGGCGCTTTTTCGACGAAA
>JANXOJ010000706.1 GCA_025353625.1 Planctomycetota bacterium
GTAAATTCGTAGGCCGCTCCCTGTTGGCCGTTTGCGCCATAAGCACCGACAACGACGGCGACCTTCACGACCGTTTGGTTGCCGACGGCCGTGGTCGAGTTGCCGATCGCGATTGCGTTGCCAAAATAATCGCCGATCGCGCCATCGGAGGCGGTGAGTTTGGCGGTCTGCGTCGCGTTCGTCCAACCGCTGCCGGGCATCGTAAAGACATAGGCGGCCCCCTGGCGGCTATTCGCGTAGGGCGCACCGACAGCCACGGTGTTGCCGTTGATCGAAACCGCAAAGCCAAAGCGGTCGCCCGCTGCGCCATCGGAGGCTGTGAGCTTAGCCGTCTGCGTCATATTTGCCCAACCGGCGTCGGATTCGGTGAACACATAAGCAGCACCTTGCTGACTATGTGTGCCGACGGTGGCGGTCCACGCACCGACGACAATCGTGTTGCCGTTGATCGAAACGGAACTGCCAAACTGGTCGTTTGCCGCTCCATCCGATGCCGTGAGCTTGGCTACCTGCACGAACGGATCGATGGTGATCGTACCCTGTGCCCCAGCATCATTGACGTGGATCAAAAGGCTTTGCTGGTCTCCCACGGTCTGCACTTCCAACCAAGCGGGCAGGGATTTTCCGGTTGCATCGAATGCCGTCAAGCCCGTGTAGGCCAGCACGGCCGCGCCGTCCGGCTGGGTTAGACTGAGCCCGTCCCGGGCCGCGTTTACCGTAGCCGACAGGTTGCCACCCAATGCCAACTCGACGGTCAACGAACCGCTGGCGGTGGAATGTGGCTGTGGCGACACGTCAAAGCCCTGTTCCAATCCGCTAGGGCCGTTGACGAACCACTCGTCAATCGCCGCATAATTCAAGTCGACGCGGTTTCCGTTGGATGAGGTCCGTGCCGTCCCAACCGGTTGCAACGTCTCTCCATAGCCGAGCCCTTGGGGCGACATTTTCCAGCTATTCTGCCCGGTGGATACGTGCAAGGCTCCCGATTGCACCTGTGCGGTAAAGCGATTGGCCAAGTTTGCCAAGTTCACGGCCCCGGCAACGGCGGCGGCACGATAGGTGCCTTGATCCTGGCCGATTGCCGTCGAGATCGCTTGCTGCGCGGCAGTCGGCAGGTCTGCCAAGGTTTGCTGAGTTGCCGCAGCGGAGAGCATGGCGCGGTGCTCTAGGCGTTCGAGGGAAAGTTGGCGGAAATAGGGGGATAACCCGATGGCACTTGGCCTCGGTTTGCTCGTGCGACGTTCGGATTTTGAAAATCGCTTCAAAAAATGGAAAAGCAAACCCATAACAATACCTCGACGTTTCACGGCAAAAAGAGTTGCCAGGAACTAAGGTCCATTTCGCCACAAAGCAACTCCAGACTCCATTATCATCGACTTTTGCATCGGAATCCAAGGAACGGTATTGGTGCTGGATCGCCAAATCTTTTGCAAAGGGCTGAAAATCGCCCTCCCTACTCGGCCGTTGTTGGCAAAATAATTGGACAACGCGACTGTTTTTCCAGTTGGCGAACGATTTCTGTAAATTTTTTGCTCGCAACATCCAAGTTCTTTGAGCGTCGAAAAATCGCTAATTATTGCTTTATTGTAATCGCAAGTCGTTTGTCCGTAATGTTTTACGTGTATAGTCAGTAGCGGACAATGGGGACAATGCGGCGACCATTCGGAAAGTTCTTGAAAAAATCTTTGAAACAATCGCGCAAAATGCTTGCAACTTTGGCGACTTTTAGTATGATAAGGATTGTTCAGTCTTCATCGGCGATAAGACTGGCGAGTTATTTTATTGTTCAACCCATTCGGTGAGGCAGCGTTTTAGTCGTAGTCGGTTCCCAAGTGCTTAGGGGAAACGGTGCGCGCGCTGCATCATCTAACAAGCTTCCAATGAGGCAGCGTTGCACGCGTAAGCACTAAAGGGATTTCGACTATGTTGCGCACCAAGAGTGGCACGACGTGGCGCATTTGCGCTGCTTTCTTGCTTTTAGGTCTGGGGTATTCACCGTCTCTATTCGGAGGTCCATTGATTGGAGTCGCTCCGAAGCCGACTCCCACCCCGCCTTCTTCGCCGTATCAGGCACCCAACCAATACCTCCTGTCGGGCTACGTCTACGTCGACCAAGCTCTGACCGGGACCAAGGTAAGTGGCGATGCCGGCATCACGGGGGTGACTCTAACCCTGACCGAGTACGCCATCAGCAATCCCTCGGTGGCCGTCGCCTCGTTTTCGACGCTCACTAACAGTGCTGGTTTCTACCAGTTCAACTTCAACACGTTGTTCAACACAACGGCCGGGTCGCCCTACTACTATGCCTTGCAAGAGACGCAATCGCCGAATTACCCCGTCAGCCACGCGAACACCATTGGCCATTTTCTGGCAGCGTCGGGGGGCTCGCTCGCTTCGCCGACATCGCCGCTGGGTAGTTCGTCGGTCGGTCAGTTTTCGCCGAATTCAGGTCTCTCGTCCGATACTATCTCAAACATCTACTTACCCTCAGCGAGCACGCCCGGCTTTGGGGGCAACGGTTTGGGCGGTAAGTACACCTTGACGGGCTATAATTTTGGCGACTACGTCGCCATCACTAGCGGAACGGGCGGCGGCCATATTGGCAAGCCACCACCGGCACCGGGCGTCCCCGGCACTGGCGGCGGCGGCGTACCTGGCTCCGCGCAACTTGCGACCTCGCTCTTCGTGGCGGGTGGTAACAACCGTTTCCTAACGGGACCCAATGGCGGTGCCCTAGGCGTAACGG
>JANXOJ010000707.1 GCA_025353625.1 Planctomycetota bacterium
CACGACGCGCGGCTTCGTGGGAAAGTAATAGACCGGCACCGCGATGCGAAATCGTTCGAACAACTGTTGGTTCAATCGCTGCTGATCGACGAATTCGTCGGGCGGATGCGCGTCGTCGCCAAGCTCCACCGCGGCCATCGAGCCAAGCATTGAGCCAACCATCGAGCCAACCATTGCTGCCGAGCTCAGCGGCCGCACGCCAAGCTCGCGCACGAGCAGCTCTTGCCCCGCCACGGCCATCCGATGGTTCCGCTCCATAAGAGCCGCAAGGCCGCCCGGCAGCAGGCTCGAAAGGAACTCAATCGACGGCCCGACACAAAGCCACGGCGTGGGATCGTCCGTTCCCGGCCAGTCGAACAAGTCTTGAAAGCGGCTATAACCGGGACGCGGGCGATTGTAGCCGTGACTGATAATCGGCGGCACAATCTCCGCTTGGCGGTCCCGTTGAACGTACAGGAACCCGGCCCCCTTCGGCGCACAGAGCCACTTGTGACAATTGCCCGTGTAGTACGTCGCGCCAAGTCTGTTCAAGTCCAAGGGTATTGTTCCCGGCGCGTGGGCACCGTCGATCAACGTGTCGATGCCGCGATCCCTCAAGCTTCCGACAAGCTCATCGACCGGAAAGACCACCGCCGAGGGACTGGTAATGTGATCGAACATCGCCAGCCTAGTCCGATCGGTCACGCGCGAATGCACGGCTTCAACAACCTGCTGCGGCGACTCGACCGGCGAGGGTATATCGGCGACAACCAGCTTGGCACCGTCGCGTTGCGCCACATACTGGGCCACGTTCGTGCAGGCGTTGTAGCCGTGCCCGGTAACGAGCAGTTCATCCCCAGGCTGCAAATGGAGCGAACGCAACACGGCGTTCACGCCCGCAGTCGCATTTTGCACGAAGACGATGTCGCAAGAATCGGCACCCACCAGCGCGGCCAGACTCTGCCGCGACCGGTCCAACTGTTCCGTCATCTGCCGGGCAAAGAAACGGACGGGGCCCGCCTCAAGCTGGCATCGCAGTTCCGCCTGCCGCTCCAGCACGGCGCGAGGGCACGCGCCGAACGAGCCGTGATTGAGCATATCGACGACCGGGTCGAGATCCCATGCAGCTTGGGCGTCGAGCAGCCCGTCATCGGGAAAGGCGATATCGTCCATGCAAGCCGCGCGGTGTTGTCAGGTCTTAGGCTTAAACGAACAGGCACTGCCGGTTGCCATCGCCCCGGAACTTGCATCGGTGCTAACTGCGGTGGCGAAACCGGACTCGATCCATGCCAGCGTGCCGCCTTCAACATTCACCGCGCCGGCAAACCCGGCAGCCGCCAGCAAGTCGCACGCGCGCTGCGAACGACCGCCACTGCGACAGATCATATATAGCGGCTGGCCCGCTGCCTTGCGGCTCTTTACCACCGCCGCTGCATCAAACGTATCCAAGGGCACGTTCACCGCCAACTCCGCATGCACTTCCCGATACTCGTCGGGCGTGCGGACATCGATCAATTCGATAACTTGGCCCGAACGAACGAGTGCGTTCAGGTCGCTTACGGAAATCGTGCTCATGGGCAACTGCCTAGCGTTTGAAAATTAGTGCCGTGCTCGCTTTGATGAGATCTCGCGGGGCGGGCATTCTGGTTCCTCGGTAATACTCACGGCGAACCGTGTTGCCATAAAAGTGAAATGGCCGATTCTGACGCTCCAAAATGGGTGTGGCCTCGATCTGTGCCTTGAGGTCGCCGCGTGCCACGACGACGCCCATCCACGTCGGCTCATAGCTCGATGCCGAAGCCGGGGCCACTTCGATCAAACCCGAGAGAATTATAAACGCCGCCAGTCCGTACCGCAACATGCTGAAAACCTTTACGTTGAAGTAATTTTGTTAAGTCTCGACGCCCGAACTAAACTTCGGCCTTTGGAAAACGGCCCCTTCAACTTGCCTGCCGGTCCATCGCTCGGAATAAAAAACCGAGACCACGCAAACTGCGCAAAACGTACAGATGGAATGCAAAACGGCTGCTCGACGCGCGATTGTCGCACCGGAGCACGGATTGTGGTGCAGGCGCCTCGCCTGCGCCGATGAACCGTACGCAAGCACCAATGGACTCCGGACTTTTGGCTTGAGAATCGATGGCGTTGAGGGCCTGGTCGAGAAAGCGTGCTTTCCCATCTTTTGGCGGGTTCGCATGAGTTGGGGCGCGTCAGAATATGCGAACTGCCGCATGGTGCAAACTCGTTTACAGTCTAGCATGGCCATAATGGGACAATGGGTGCGAAGTCATGGCGTCATGGCGTAAATATGCACGATTCCGCTTGAAGTGTCCATGCTCGGCCGCTAGAATGAAGACGAGATCGACAGCAATTCTGCGGTCGAATACCGTTAGGCATTCTTACCCGCACTCCCGATGGCTGAACAATCTTGGAAGAACGCAATCATAACGGTGCTCTCCGAATCGAAGGAGCCGCTTCATTATGCCGACATCACGGAGCGCATCCTTACTCGCGGACTCAAGACCACTATGGGCGCGACTCCCGATGCGACCGTCAACGCCCAGATTGCCACATCTATTAAACACGATGGCACAGCTTCCCCGTTCTTCCGCGTCGCCAAAGGTATCTTCACGCTCCGACCATCCAACGGCGCAGCATTGCCTCAACCAGTCGTCGAGCCGGAGACTGAGATATCTGCCGATGTTATTCGTGCTTTCGGTATCTACTGGCAGCGCGAGCACGTTGTCTGGCGTCGTCAGCCCCGGATTTTTGGCCGTCAGCAGGTCGCAGCCAAGAGCGTTGATTTCGGTGG
>JANXOJ010000037.1 GCA_025353625.1 Planctomycetota bacterium
AAATCGAGATAGCTGAAGCGGCCCATCCAATCGTAGTTGTTGACGAGAAGCGCCGAAGTTGCGCCGCAATCAAAATCGAGAAACCGCCGCAATTGGAGGTCGATTGCCGCCACATTGGCTTGCAAGGTTTCGGCACTGAGCAGATTTCTTTCTTCATTTTTTCCACTGGGATCGCCGATCATACCCGTAGCGCCTCCGACCACGGCAATCGGCCGATGTCCGGCTTTCTGGAATCGCCGCAGAATCATCAGCGCAACCAGGTTGCCGATGTGCATGCTTGAGGCCGTCGGATCGAAACCGACATAGATCGTGCGCGACTTTTCATTCAACCACGCAGAAATTCCGACGTCGTCGGTCGTCTGATGGATCATTCCTCGCCATTGAAGTTCGGCGTAGATATCGGTCATGGGGAAATCTCGCAGGTTCCTTCGTCACCGCCAAATATCGTCGTCCGCAAAGGGATGCGACGGGCCGAGGAGTTTCGGCTTGGGTACTGCCTTGAGCAACTGTTCGGCCATTCGCAAATCCTCCTTGGTGGTGATTTTCAAATTGATCGGCGAGCCGTGGACGACCGCTACGGAGTGGCCGAGGCGTTCGACGAGCTGGGCATCGTCCGTGGCCGCGAAATCGCCCCGCGCGGCGTGTGCATCCATCAAGAGCTTGCGACGGAAGACCTGCGGCGTCTGCGCTTCCCAAAGCCCCTGACGGGCGACGGTTTCTTCTATTATCTTACGATCCGGCTCGACGCGCTTTAGCGTGCCGGCAACGGGGATCGCCAGAATAGCAGCCCCCGACTTTTCGGCCGCCGCGAAGACCGCGTCGATCCAAAGGTCGGACAAGCAGGGCCGCGCCGCATCGTGAATGCAGACGTATTCCGCTTCCGGCTTGACGCGAGCCAACGCGGCAGCAACGGAATCGAATCGCTCCGCCCCGCCCTGAACGACATCGATTCCCAAAATGGCAACGTTGGAAGAAAATTTGAACGTAAAGTTCTCGCGGTCTTCCGGCGAAATAACGACGATCACTTGCACGACATCGCTGCGATTTAAGAAACGCTCGGCAGAGTGCAACCAAACCGCCTTACCGGCCAGGGGAACGAACGGCTTCTTATAGTATTCGTCCTTAAAGCGACTGCTGCTCCCAGCGGCCGGAAGGATGACGGCGAATTTGGCCATACTATTTATTGAATTTCGTTGCCGTCGATGGTGGCCATTGCCTGATATGGTGCTGGGTCGATCTGATCGCTTTGGAAGCTCACGCTGCCATCAAAAAAGGCGAAGTTGCCACCGCTTTTGTGCCGGCTAGCAAAGCCCATAGTGTACTTCCAGTCGTCGGGGTTCGATCCAAGTACTGTGTTCGGCTTCTTATAGTTTAGAGGAATCGCGCACGTAGCCGTATTCCCTTCAAACCAAGCCCATGTAGACCACCAACAGAAATCGGGCACCGCCTCGCCGATCATAAACGTCTTACTGGCACCGTCGCGAATGTCCATCGACGCGGTGATTTGCGGGTTTCCATGAGCATTCGTCGCCCCACCTCGGCAAACCCAGCCGTTGCCGTAATCGACGCCGTCGGTCTTGCCAACGTTGCGACCCCGTAGCGATGCTATCGACATCGAGGATGGATTTCCGCTAGCATCAACTGAAGCCGCCCAATTGGCTCCGCTACATGCTTTGTAATTGGTTGGTGCCCACGCTTCCGGAGTTACTGCCGTATTACTTACCAAGCTGCGTTTTGTATCCGAGGGGCAGAAGAATGTCTTGATTATCGTTTTTGCCACCAGTTCGTTGTTGTAATTGGAACCCGTCGAAGGCGGGTCTTTATAATCCAAGTAAGAATACCGAGAGTCCGTAATCATCAGCTTCGAGAAGAGCGGCCCTTCTTCGATCCTCGGCAGCAGCGGCATCAACCAACTCGCACTATGGGGTTTTGAATCATTCCCTTGGGTGGGCGTTCCAATTGTGCTTACCTGACCCCAATTCACAGGAAATTGTCGTTGGTCCGTCTCATACCCGACGACGGCCAGAGCTATTTGCCGCAAGTTGTTGGAGCATTGAGTCCGACGTCCCGCTTCCATCGCCGACATCACTGCCGGCAGGAGTAGTCCGACCAACGTGCCGATAATCGCGATTACGACCAGAAGTTCAACGAGCGTAAAGCCCCTGCGGAACCGGGCATGCGCCATCGATTGCCGGCACCTTGTATTCCGCACCAACATTCCGTTAAAAGTCACCATTTGATTCACCTTTTCACGCAGATTCCAACCACCAAGCGGAGCTTTAAACACCTCGTTTAAGTTTAAGTCCGCACGCCCCCAGTGGATAGCATACTGCAATGGCGGGCAAATTAAAAGCTCTGTCAACAAGCGAAAAATTGAATGCGTCCGTGGGGCCTCGGCTAAAAAGTGATCGATCATATCGGTCCAATCCGACCGCGTTCAAGTTCCCGCTAACTCGGCCCCTTGCATTTCTCGGCCTTGTCCCATAGCAGACCCCCCCTTGCAAGTGGGAACCCTAGGCCGAACGTCATCGTTAAGTCGATTTGCCACGAGCCTATCATTTTTCCCTCGTCTAATAGGCGTTCGCCTTCTTTGGCCGTGGCGGCAAGGATGCGTGCCACGATTGCATCCTGGCTGGGGAATTTAATCGATTTACAGAGCATTTTAGTTACCACCGGATTGAGGGATTTCTCGGGGTAGCAATAGAAGCCCGCCGATGTTTTTCGTCCGGTTGATCCCGACTTGACCAACCGCACGAGCAGTTCCGTGCCGGGCAAGGCATCGCCGAACAGTTCGGCGACGACCATGCCACATTGCAGCGCCGTATCGAGGCCGACTTCATCCAGCATCTCGATCGGACCCATCGACATGCCAAAGTTCGTTAGTGCTTCATCGATCAAAGTCGCCGGAACACCCTCGGTCAGAAGCGAAAGGGCAGCCGAAAAGTAGGTCACGAGCAGGCGATTTACCACAAACCCTGGGCCGTCCGCGACGATCAATGGCAGCTTTCCTAGCAGTAACGTATAGGCCACGATTGTGGAAAGTGTATCGGCACAGGTTTCCGAACCGGGAATTATTTCGACCAGCGGCCTAAGACCGACCGGGTGGCAAAAATGGATTCCACAGAAGCGGCTTGCATCGGGCAATCCGGCTGCCAATTGCGAAATGGGGATGGTGCTTGTATTCGTAGCCAAAATGGCACCGGGCTTCAGTATCGGCGAAACATCGGCCAAAAGGGATCGCTTCGCCGCTCGCTTTTCGATGATCGATTCGAGAACCAAGTCGCAATCGGCAACTGCGTCGAGCGAACTGCCATAATTTACCAATTCGCTTTTGATCGCGTCGCGAGCGCGGCTTAGCGACCCCTCGTTGCTGTCAACCAAAGCGACTCGAATGCCGCAGCGGACAGCGCGCCCGAAAGCACTTCCGGCAGCGGCTGATTGGCGGCGCAGTACTCGACCATCTTGTTGATGATGCCGATGGCGCTCGCAGCGCGAGATGGAAACGGTCCGGCTGAAATCGTGTTGACGCGCACCCCGTATTTGCGACCTGCCTCGAATGACAACACGCGCGTATCGCTTTCGAGCGCGGCCTTGGCCGACGACATGCCACCACCGTAGCCCGGGATCACG
>JANXOJ010000041.1 GCA_025353625.1 Planctomycetota bacterium
CCGTTAAATGAAGAAGAACGTCAATCGATGCAGCCACCAGTCTTTTTGGCCCCGGCCGGGCTGGCGGCGACGATAATTGTAAAATTTTCGTTGATTACATGAGGAGAGTGGTGCCGAAAGCACCGACTACTTGTGGTCGCGAAGCCCCACCCAATAGGCGATGGCAATCCAAAGATGGTGGTTAAGAGGAAGAGTAACCATGAATAAAGCGGTCTTAATGGCTTGTTTGCCTTGGCTGGCTTTGCTGCTAGGATTAGTCCTGGCGGCCTGGGTGTTGGTACGCTCCAGCCGGGCGGACTTTCGCCTGGGCCGCCTCTTGAATCTGCATCGCGACGAGGCGGGCAGCGTTCAAAGTCTCAGTTTCGTGCTCACGCTGCCGATCTTTATCACGATCGTGATGATGATCGTGCAGGTCAGCCAGTTGATGATCGGCGTAATCGTCGTCCACTATGCGGCCTTTGCCGCAGCGCGGAGCGCGGCCGTCTGGATTCCCGCTGCCATCAGCCCGCTCGAAGGCTCCTGCTGCATCAGTGCCTACGCGCCCGACCCCGAAGCAAAAGACAACGTCGAGCCGGAGTTCGACACCCAAGCGTCCGACTTCGGGCCGAGCACCGGGGGCATGACCTACTTGATCGAGCCGGGCAGCCCGAAGTACGACAAGATCGCTTCGGCGGCCATTCTGGCCTGCGTGCCGATCTCGCCTTCGCGCGATTACGGCTTGAAGGCACCCGCAGGCACACAAATGGCCGACGTGCTGAAAACCGCCTACGCGGCTTTGGCACCCAAGTCGAGCAGCAACGGCAAGATCGCTTCACGGATCGATCACAAGCTGGCATACGCCATCAACAACACGCAGGTAGAACTTCGCTTTTATCATAAGAACCAAGAGCCGCCCTTGATGACCTACTACGAGTGGGACGACCCGCAGGAGTTCTACTTCAACGAAGTCGGCTGGCAAGACTTAATTACGGTGACGGTCAAATACCAAATGCCGCTCCTTCCCGGCCCCGGTCGGATGTTGGCTCGGTACGTCGTCGGTCCCAGCGGCAGCGACAAGGTCGCCGCAAAGATCGAAAAGCACGGCGAGATTTACACCTATCCCCTCAAAGCCTCCGCCGCAATCGGCAACGAAGGTGAAAAATCGGTGGTGACCTATGTCTATTAGCATCCGGCTGACTCCGTCGGCAGAAAACTCAGCGGCTTCAGCCACAATCCCTGAAAAGTTACCAGACGCTTTCCGCGTTCGGTACTCGCAGAGCACCGGATACTTTTTCCTCGCACTCCATCGCAGTGAATCGGGCAGCATCAGCATCGTCAGCGTCTTTTCGGTCATGTTTCTGGCGATGTTGCTGGGTATGGTGATGAACACCGGCCGACAGGCAAACGGCAAGATTCGGATGCAAAACGCGGCCGACTCGGCTGCCTATTCTGGCGGCGTCGTACTCGCGCGCGGCATGAATTCGCTTGCCTTCACCAACCATTTACTGTGTGACGTGTTTGCCGTGACGGCCTTCCTCCGTGAAGCCCGCGATAAGAACTCGGCCTCGTATGCCCCGCAGATTCTTGCCGCGTGGAAAAAGGTTGCGCCGGCCTTTCAGGCATCCGGCTTGGCGAAGTTCGAGGCCCTCGGATCGGCCATCGAGCAAAAGGTTCCGCTCGAACAGAAGATGGTCGATCGCTACTCCGATTGGGCGAAGAGCGTCAGCGACAACGTACTGCCGCTGATGGAGAAGATACTCTCCGAGGAACTTATTCCCAAGTATCAACGTGCGGTGGTCGAGGCGTTCCCCGATATCGCCCAAGCTGCTGCCCGCGAAACGGCCGCTCGGAATGGACCCGCCGATCAACATCGCGGAACGATGCTGGGCGTACTGTGGCGACCCAACGGCGAACCGGTCGGTGTTGGCAGTGAGACGGGCGATCGCACGCTGCCGGTCGTCGATCCGGAACTCGATCGCGAGCCGAACCAAGAGGAGTATCTGAAAACGGCCCGTGCGCAGCGAGCAACGATTTCGCACAAGTATTTGAATGACTGGAACAACGATCTCTTGCGGGGTTTCGACCGCTTGGCCAAGATGAGCCAGTTTGGCAGCCTCTGGCGGGGCTTTACCTGCGGCTATTTGGAGAAGCTGCTCAACGAGGAGTATCCCCATTCCAACTTACCGTTTGTGATCCGCGAGAACCCAGCGGCAACGGCCAACGCCAACAAGGCACTCGAAAAAAACTATACTTTTATTAGCGTCGTCTATTGGAAGAAGGCCCAAGAGATTCTGCCGGGCCTCTTCCGCAATCCGCTCGATGCCGATAGCCAAGCCTTCGCCGAAGTCCATCTATTCGTTCCGAGACAGCGATTGGAGTTCATCAAGGTTCACCATTCCAGCGGCGCGGCATCGCAAGACCCCTTGGGGGGAGTGCCGGGTGAGGAAGCCTTTGAGGCGTCCGATTCGTCGGGCGATAGCCAAGGCGGTGGCGGCGATGGCTCATCGGGGCCGACTTGGACGGTCGGTCGCGTCGGCGGGCCAACGAGTTGGGATCTCTTGAACCAGAATTGGAATTGCCAGCTTGCCCCGGCCGCGAATCCGGCCGTGCCGACGATTCTGCAAGCCGTTCCCAACGTGCCCGGCTTTGATTCCGGAAGCTACAAGCTGCCCAATTTGCAGGGGCTAACCAGCGAAGAGATACAACAGATAAGTCCTCATTAGATCATGAAGAATTCATCGCAATGTATCCGACACACTCCGCGTGCCGAAAAATTGACGCCCTCAGCGGCAGTTTCGGGGGCTTATGGCTTTCGGCACTCGCAGAGGGCTCGAACCAGTCGTCGCGGGCTTTCCATGCTCGAACTGACGTTGGCTCTGCCGATGCTGCTGATGGTCATGGCTTTGATTATCAACGCGGGGACGCAATACGCCTGGAAGGTCCGCTCGCAGAGCATCGCTCGCCTGCAAGTCTGGGAGACCCGCTGGCCTCGCAGCGGCGGCAACAACCCCACGCCCGAGTATTGGACTGCGAAAAATGCCGCGGCCTCGGTTTCTGGCGCGACGAACATATCCGCGCTCGACGATAGCCGCGTCGATCTGCCGGTAGCGCGAGGTCCGCTGCCTGCGGCCACGGTCAATAGTGATCTTCTCGACCCGTCGCGCGGGCTGCGCGAAGGCGCTTCGTCTCTGACGCGCGATTTTCCTCTGCTGGCGAAAATGGGTCCGTACAAAATCGATACCGATACATTTCTACTGGACGACAAATGGCAATACCCGAGGATGGGCATGGGCAGTAACTGGCAGCGGCGGATACCGGTCATCTATTCGCTGGCAAAGGCCCCGGCGAGCATGGTCCGCGCCTACGTTCAATCCGTGCTGGCGATTGCCAATGCGCCCTTTGCCGCCGCATTGCGGCCGCTCGACAAGGACGATGAATTCATCTACTACGGAATGCTCTTCGGCTGGGGCGGCCCGCCCGACTTCCATCCTCGGCTGGGCGGTTTTTGTAGCACCAATCGCGATCAGACCGACCGGCTCGTGGAGAGTCTCATCCTCCGCGTTCAGGGAAGCAAGAGCAAGCGCGCTCCCAGTCTGGCCGAAGATATGGCACGAGCCTTCCTCGGCCTTTACCGGAGGGCACTATCGGCCTTCAAGGCCATTTTGCAGCAGAAGAATCCGCCCGCCCCGGCGGCGATGATCTCGCTCGCCAACGCGCAGATTCCCCAGTTGGAAGCAAAAATCGATATTCTTAAGAAGTTCCTCGCTAAAGCTAAGGCATTTCGTGGCGATTGAACCTACGCAAACGTCCAAAGTTCATCCGGAAGCATCGCAACCGACCGGACCCGACAGACCGACCGGACTGGGCCAGCTTGCCAAGCGAATATCGGCGTGGACGACGAAGAGCCTTTTGACGGTCATACTCCTCGTCCTAGCGATTGGACTCGGCCGCGAAGTCGTCCATTGGTGGCACGACGATAGCACAAACGCCGCGTCGGAAGCGATCTCGGCGGGCCAACTTGGCGATGGACCGGCTCCGCACACGCTTGGGTTTGGCGATCAACCTTGGACGATCCGTCGGCAGGAAATCGTTGGCCGTCGCGACGCAGCACTTGCCGCCCTGCAAGCCGCCTGTCGCGAGTTGATTCCTTTCGCCGAACCGCTCGTTGCCGTGCCGGACGATTCCGAACGCGCGTTGCTCAAGCGTCTCGCCGCCGAACGGCCCATTTCCGAACAACCGGGCCAGTGGCAGCTCTTTCAATGCGACGAAGGCTTCCCAATGCTGGTCGGACAACGTGAATCGTCGTTACCGTCGGCACAAGCGGCAAAGTCGGCCGGGACAAAGCTTGATGAACCTGCCTACCGCGTGGTAATCTGGGGTATAGCGGTGCCTGCTGCGGCAAATGCTTGGAGCCTGTACGTCTTTCAAGCGAAGGCAGCGACGGGCCTGCACGCCGACTCGTCGCCGGAAGTTGCCCTGCCGCCGGGAAGTTCGCGGCTGGTGTCGCTCCGCGCGGCCGACGGTGGCGGCATTGTGGCCTTTTCATCGACGCTCGGCGGAGACGAATTAAAACGTTACTACGACCGTTGGTTTATGGAACGTAATTGGACGACGCAGCGTAACTGGGAGCATTCCTCGAATGCGTGGAGCGGACAGTTCGCCGAGTCATTGAAAGAGCATCGCATGGTCGCCGATGTTCGCTTGGGGGCCGATTTGCAGGGGCGATGGACCGGGCTGGTTTTGTTGAGTGCGTTGGGGAAATAAGCGCGTTACATAGCAGGGTGGTGTCGAGCGAACCATGTATTCGTGGTCCGCAAAATCCCACCCTTGTAAAAAAGAGACACCCATTCGGCACGCGGAATGTGCCGGATACTTTGTTGAAGGTAATCGTATGAAAGGTATTCAAGGACTCATCATCGCCGTCGGGCTGGGCATCGCCGGCGCGGTAGCCAATTTTTACTATTTGGCCAACGAGGCGCAAAAGGTGGAAATGGTCCGCTTCATCGGCGTCAAGCCGGGCGTAACGATTGCTCGCGGCGATAAGCTGACCGAGAGTAACCTCGTGGCGGTGGAAATCCCCAAAAATCTCGTCGGCAACTTGTTTGAGTTCGCTTGCAAGTATAGCGAAATCAACGATGTCCTCGGTCGCTATGTCTGGCGGACGCTCGATTGCAGCGACAACGGTTCCGTGCTTCTCATGCGAAGCGACCTGAAGACGCCGCCCAAGGAACTCGAATTGGGCAAAGGTGAACGCGCGATCGGCATTCCCGTCGATGCGCGGACCTTCGTCACGTCGCTCGTGAATCCGGGCGACAAGGTATCGTTCAAAGTTCCCACGCTGGCACCCAACGGCATGGGGCCGACACTTGCTCCCAAGTCCGGCGCCGCCGCAGTCGCCGATTTGCAGCCCAAGCCCGAGGAAGGCGACAACGCCGCCCAGCCGACCGGCCCGACCGAGATCATCGGCCCGTTCGTCGTCAAGTCGATCGGCAACCGCCTGGGCGACACGGAAGTCATGAAGGCCGCCAAAATTCCGCAACTTCAGGAAAACGTATTGATGATTCGCATCAGCAAGAATGAGGCTGGCGAGGAAGAGCGATTCGACAAGCTCTGGAACCGAATGCAATCGGTCAATTTCCGCAACGTCGGCATCATTCTTCACGGCAAAGAGTAGAATCGGTAAAGAATGAAAGTCTGGTTCAATAAGATCAACGAAAGCCGCCGCAACGTGGTCGAGGTTTTTGATAACCAGATCACGATCGGTCGCGATGCGTCCAATACGGTCTGTTTGCAAAGCCCGTTGGTCTCGCGGCAACATGCCATCGTACGACCGAGCAACGGCAAGCTCTTCCTGGAAAATGTCGGCCTGAATAGCTGCGTTGTTGGCGAGGAAGAAGTGTTGGGAGGCCAGTCGGGGGTTTTCGAGCCGGGGACGAAGGTCCGGATTTGGCCCTTTACGCTCACGTTCGAAGCGGAGAAAGCGGCCACCATCAGCCGCGCCGAACTGGAAGCCCACCTGCGGTCGATCGTGGCCGATCTGGAAATGCGGATCCATCAAAAGCTGCTCGAACGGCTCGATCTCTACCAGTTTGAAGCCAGCCACGGCAGCGACCCGCAGAGCATCATGCTGCTGGAAAACAATATCGAAGATGTCTGCCGCGAGTTGAACGTCTTTGGCGGCGAGAACGAACAATTGGTGGAGGAGATCACCGGCCTGACGCTCCGCGACCACCTTATCAACCAAATCATCATGGAGACCGGCGGCGACGACATCTTCGATATGGCGTCGCTGACCTCCAACGAGTTCGATCTCCCGGCCACGCTCGTGCCCGAACGCGAGGCCGAGTTGCACGGGCTGTTGCAGTTCCTTCGCGAGCGGCTGACGCTTTCGCAGTGCCGCGATACGAGCCAGCAGGTGCATCGCGTTGAGAGCGGCTTCAACGACATATTCCACCTCGTTCGCCCGCACCTGCACCACGAGTTGCGAAAGTACATGATTCTGCGGACGCTGAAAAAAGACCTCAAGGATATTATCTTCGGCTTCGGCCCGCTGCAAGATTTGCTCCGTGCGCCTACGGTCACGGAAATCATGGTCGTCAGCAGCGATCAGATTTACGTCGAGCGCGACGGCATCATCGAGCGTTCCGGGCGGCGGTTCATTTCCGATAAGGTGACGGAGGCTATCATCGAACGGATCGTGGCCCAAGTGGGGCGGCGAATCGACAAAAGCCAGCCGCTGGTCGATGCCCGACTGCCCGACGGTTCGCGCGTCAACGCCATCATTCCGCCGCTGGCGGTGAAGGGTCCATGCCTTACGATCCGCAAGTTCCCCGCTCAACGTTTGACGATGGACGACTTGATGGAGATGGGGAGCGTCACGCGGGCGGCGGCGACGTTCATGCGAGCGTGCGTCGTCGCGCGGCGCAACATCTTGGTTAGCGGCGGCACCGGCACCGGTAAGACGACGATGCTCAATGTGCTCAGCAGCTTCATCCCCTTCAAAGAACGTATCATCACGATTGAAGATACGTCCGAATTGCGGCTGCACCAGGAACACGTCGTTACGTTGGAATCGAAGCCGGCCAATATCGAGGGGACCGGCGAGTACAACATTCGCGACTTGGTAAAGAACGCACTCCGCATGCGGCCCGATCGAGTGATCGTCGGCGAATGTCGCAGCGGCGAGGCCCTCGATATGATCCAAGCGATGAATACCGGCCACGACGGCTCGATGACGACCGTTCACGCCAATAGTGCCCGCGAGGTGATCGAGCGTTTGGAGGTGCTCGTCCTCATGGGTGCCGATCTGCCGATGACCTCGATCCATCGGCAGTTGGCATCGGCCCTCGATTTGATCGTCCATATCGGCCGCCTGCCCGACGGTGCCCGTGCGGTCACGCAGATTTCCGAAGTGGTGCGTTACGAGCCGGAAGAAAAGCAGATTGTGATCCTCGACATTTTTAACTTCCGTAACGGCAAAACGCTACGACCGACAGGATATTTGCCGTCGTTCATCGACTCGCTGGTGGAGAAGGATCTTTTGGACGTTGAATTCCTCTACGGGCGGGAGGAATAAGATCGTGGGAAGTAGCCCAATTCTCAATCCGCTGGCCTGTCTGTTCTTCGGTGCCGCCGTGGGGACGTTCGCATGGTCGATTCGCGAGCGCTTCCAAGGCTGGCTGGGCTACGTCGAGGCCGATATCATCGACAAACTCCGCCGGCTTCGCGCACCGACTAAGTACGTACACCGCTACGTCGTCGCTTGGCTCATTGCGACCGGCTGCGTCGTCGTGCTTTTCTGGATCGTATTGGAAGCTCCTATCTTCGCCATCGTCTTTCCGGCCTTCATGCTTTGCGGGCCGTGGTACTTGCTGCGTCGCATGGCCCAGCGGCGGCGGCAAAAGATCGAGGACCAATTGGCCGACGCGATGGTGATGCTGGCGAACGCCGTGCGGGCCGGGCTATCGCTGGCCCAATCGCTCGACGTGCTCGCTTCGCAATGCCCGGCACCGATCAGCACGGAATTCAAACAGATAGTCGGCGAATATAACTTAGGCAAGCCGCTAGAGCAGACGCTCGACGAGGCCCGCGCAAGGCTGCGGAGCGAGAACTTTGCACTTTTCGCGGCAGCGATGATGGCCAGCCACGAAAGCGGCGGGCGGTTGAATGAGATCGTCGAGCGGATTGCCCAATCGGTGCTGGAATTGCAGCGGCTGGAACGCAAGGTCCAGTCCGAAACGGCCCAAGCCCGCAAGTCGGCTGTGTACATGGCGATCGCGCCGCTGGTGATCCTCATCGTTTATTATTTCGTCGATCCCGAGAATACGGCTCGGCTGTTTACGGAGCCGATGGGGCACCTTCTCCTGGCGACGGCGTTTGTGTTCAATGTCCTAGCGTATCTTTGGGCACGCTTGATCCTCACACCGGATATTTGATGATGGAACCGCAAGCCAATATATCGGGAACGCTGAGCGTGCATCAACCGTTGTTCCTTGCCGCGTTTCCCGTCGCCGTCAGCGTGCAAATGCTTGCCAGCTTCACGGTCGGCTTGGCCATCGCCGCACTCGTCGTCTGGATCGTCCGCGTATTGCAAAGCGACGACTTGGCCCAGGGGGCCGATTGGCGTTACGACGTCAGCCGCATGAACGAACTCCGCCGCATCGACCCGCTCTACCGTCTCTTCCAGCCGGTCTTCACGCTGATGGCTCGCATCAATCGGGCCGTTTTTCGCGAAAGCCTGACGGAGATTTATCGGCAGATTCAGGCCGCCGGGCTGCCGCGATTCTGGCTGCCGGAAGAGTACTTGGCCCGCCTGCAATTGCTTGGGCTCTTCAGCGCGCCGCTATGGATCTATGTGATGTTCTGGGTCTTCGGTCCCAACGGCTTGTATCTCGTGCCACTTTGCGTCGTGGCAACGGCTTGGTTTCTCCGCTATCGACTATCGACGCAGGCGACGCATCGTTTGCGGCAGATCAAACGCCGCATGCCCTACTTGCTCGATCTGCTGACGCTCTTGATGGAAGCGGGGGCGACGTTCCACAACGCGCTTTCCCAGGCCGTCGATGAGTTTCGTGGGCATCCAGTCTCCGAGGAATTCGGCCGCGTGTTGGCCGACATGAGCCTGGGCAAGACCCGCATGGAGTCGTTCCAGTCCATGCGCGATCGATTGGCCGACGACGAAATTACGAGCATCATCGGCACGATCATCCAAGGCGAACAACTCGGCACGCCGCTGGCCAGGATATTTCGCAGCCAAGCCGATGTGCTGCGGGTAAAGCGAACGCAGCGCGCGGAGACGGTCGCCGGCGAGGCGGGCGTGAACATGCTCTTGCCTGCCGTGCTGGTCATGGCCGCCACGGTCCTGATCATCCTCGGCCCGTTTCTTTTGAACTTTGTAAAATTCGGATTGACGATGTAGTTCACATGGCCATCAAAACCCAATGCCCTCGATGCAGACAGCCGCTGTCGGTGCCCAATAAGTTGGCCGGCAGTTACGCAAGCTGTCCGCGCTGTCAGGGACGCTTTTGGGTTTCCAAGGACGCGCCGGTCGATGGCTCGGCAAGCGAATTGATCGCCATGCCACCCGATGTGCCGCTCGGCTGGCAGCCGGCCATCGCAGCGCAATCGGCCGTAATGGCGACTCCGCCCGTGCGACCCGTCGGGCCAGCCGCGCCGCCGCAAGTGAGTCCATTCCCGCCGCCTGCAACTCCCCCTGCCGCTCCATTTCGCCCCCAGGCGAACCCCGTAGCCGTTCCGCCGGCCGTAGCGGCAGCACCAGTTGTGGCGATGCCGGGGGTTGCTCCGCCAGTCGTGCCATCGTACCCACGCAAGGTAGCGCGCTTGGTAACGGCCGAAGCGGCCCAATCGACGTTGAAGTTGGCCGCCGATGGTCAGTTGCCGCACTTACAACTTCAAGAGATCGAAAAGAAGGACCGCATCCAGGGAAAGTCAAAATCGGTTTCTCCGCTGTTGCTCGTTGCCGCGTGGGCCTTTTCCGTAGTAATGACGGTTGTTATATTGTTGTTCAATTCCGGCGATACGTCGGATGTGACTACCAACGACAAGCTCGATGCCTTGGCAGCGATTGAAAAGGAATACTTCGCCGCGCCAACCGGCACGGAATTGCAGCCTTATCAAATCTACCTCCGCGAAGCCCACCAAGCTCGCTGCCGCGGCGATCACAAGGCCGAACGCCAGTATTATCGCAAGGTGCTCGATCTGCTTCGCCGCGAGTCGCGCAGCGGCACGGCGCGCCCCGGTCTGGAAAAGCTTGAAAAGGGCATTACCGGCAGCCGCGACCACGACCGAAAACTTGAAAAGCTGATTCTCACCGTGCAGGCAGAGTAGGGAACACTTCATGCAGTCCGATTCGCGTTACGAAATACTCGACACGATCGCCACCGGCGAGTTCGCTACGGTCTATCGTGCGCGCGACCGCGATCTGGGCCGCGAGGTGGCCGTAAAGCAGATTCACGATCAATATCTGGCCGATCCACGACAACTCGCGCGGTATTGGCAGGAGGCCCAACTGTTGGCTTCGCTCCAACATCCGAATATCGTCACGATCTACGACGTGGTTCGCGCGCGCGGTTGGCTCATCCTCGAATTGATGAAGAGCAGCCTCAAGCCGTCGGCGGAAGGTGAACCGATCGACCTGGATCAACTTCGCCTCGTGCTGGCGAATTGTTTGCACGGGCTGCACTTCCTGCATACCAACGGAGTAATCCACGGCGACATCAAGCCGAGCAATATTTTGATTGCCCCGCCAAATCGCATCAAGTTGGGCGATTTCGGGCTGGCACGCCGGGCGAGCAACGAAGAAGGCAGTCTCCTTAAAGGGACGACCAAATACATGGCCCCGGAACTGCTATCGAGCCAGTTTGGTGCCGTGGGACCGGCCAGCGATCTTTATTCGCTCGGGTTCACGGCGTACGAGTTGATGGTTGGCGCGCAGTTTGAATCGCTCTTCCCCACACTTGCCACGTTTGGCCGCAACAAGCAGATGGCCTGGATGATGTGGCATTCCACGGCCGACGCCAAGCTGCCCGACGTCGCTCGCGTGCTGGAAGGCGTTCCGGAAGATTTGGCCCACGCGATCCAGAAGCTCATTGCCAAGGATCAGTCGCAGCGCTATCGCTCGGCAGCCGAGGCCCTTCGCGACGTGCAAGGGAAGCACGGGCTGGTAGATTCCCTGCCCGATTCGCCCGACTTGGATGCCGAAGCGGCGGAGGCGGAGGCCCAGCGCAGAAAAAAGCGGATTCGCACATTTTCGATACTGGCCGCCTGCTGTTCGGTGGTGCTGGCCTCGCTGATCGTGGTGATGTGGCCCAAGCCTAAGCCGAAACGCTCCGGCCCGGCAGGCCCCGATCGCGGCGTGATCGTGGCCGTCTTCCCAGCCGAGAAGATGTTCGGAATTGCCCCGTCCGATGGCAGTCCCGCTAAAGAAATTCGCGTCAAGGATGGCGATACGATTATTATTAACGATGAGTCGCAACACATGCTCCGCGATCTGGCCGAACACGATGCGGTCGTCGTGCAACGATCGATCGATGAGAAAACGCACAACGTCGTACAGGAAATCCGCGCCTTCCGTCCCAAAGCGGCCAGCGGTCGCATCCACTCCTTCGACATCGCTGCCGCGACCTTCGTCGTCCGCACCGATGAAGAGCATCCTCGCGACTTAACGATCAGCGTGCCCGAAGATTTGCATCTGCGGCTCAATGGCTTGGCCGAGTTCCAGGGCAAACCGATCCGTCTGCCCACGCTGGTTCGCAACGACCGCGTGACCGTCCACTACGTACCCCAGGAAGATGGCCAGAAGGCGACCGAGGTGGACGCCGAACGGGTTGTCGATCTCCAGGGGGCCTTGGCCGAAGATTTCGACGCCAAGACCGGCTTGCTGAGCATCGTCACCGGCAGCGGTGAATTGAGCCGAGTGGTTAAGCTTCCCTTTGCCGCGCAGTACGTCATCACCATCAACGGACAGCCGGCCGCGAAGCCGACGAGCCTCCGCAAAGATGACCGCGCGACGCTCAAACACGACCGCAAGATCGTGGAACTCCGCGCCGTGCGGACGCTTGGGGCCGGCGGCGTCGTGCAGCAAATCCGCTACGAACCTCCGCAAACGCTCAACGTGGCCGACGATGCGGGCGGTGAAAAGAAAACCTATCTCGTACTACCCAATTGCAAGATCACACTGGGCGATGAGCCCGTGCTGTTGGATGTTCTGCGCACCGGCGACCGCGTGCGGATCGAACACGCCACCATCGATGCCAAGAGCCAGGAGGCGATCAATGCCACATCGATTGCGGCGGAGCGTCCCGCCGATGCCACACGCTGGGCACTCATCATCGCGGTGCAGAACTACGACGACAAGCAGCTTAGCCCCTTGGGCTTTCCGCTGGCCGATGCGGCCCAGCTTGCGGAGACGCTCGGCAAACGCTACCGCGTTCCCGCCGATCATCTGCGCGTTTTCAACGATCCCAGTGCCGTCTCGCTGGAACGGGAAATTCCCGATTTCATGAAGCTCGTCGGCTTCGATGGCCGACTGATCGTCTACTATGTCGGTCATGCCGTGAAAGACGACAAAGCGGGTGTCTTGCTGGCACCCAAAGATTTCAACTTGAAGCAACCCGAAGCCAACGGCCGACCGTTGCAATGGCTGGTGGACCTGATGGAAGAATGTCCCGCAAAGGAAAAACTTCTGCTCCTCGATGCCGGCTACGGCAACGACAAGACCGGCGATCCCTCGGCAAGCGACCTGATTCGCGGGCTAAAACCGCGTGAGAACCGTGCGTTGCTGCGGACGGTAACTGCCGTGGCAGGTTGCCAAAAGGGCCAACTTAGCCGCGAGTTGTCGAGCAAGAGTCACGGCCTTTTCGGGCTGGCCTTGGCGGAAGGTTTCGGCGGCGCAGCAGATGCCAATCGCGATACGCGGATCGAGCCGACGGAACTCTACACCTATTTGCAAAGGGCGATGCCAGCCGCTGCGACGGAAATTAAGGCGATGCAGACTCCCGAGTTGTTCCTGCCGGATGATCGTCCGCCACGATTGACCGACGCGGCAAAAACGTCGATCCGCCGCCTTGCCGGTTTCACGGCTCAAGCCAAAGTCAATATCATCGATGCCGAGCAGGAATATAACGCGGCCCAAAAAGTGGCCGGGGCGGAAATTGAGCCGCGCTTGATCCACGGGCTGTTGCTGCTAAAAGTCAAGGATCGCGAAAACTCCACGAAGGAATTCGAGGTTCTCAAGAGCGAGATGCCCAAGCGGCTCTTGCCGCACGTCGCGCTGGCGTGGCTGCGGATCGAAAAGCGGTCGTATCCGGCGGCAGCGAACGAACTGCTCGAATTGGTCAACGTAATCCCCAAGCCGAGCACCACCGAAGGGCCGATTTCTCCCGAAGCCCGCTTTCTATTCC
>JANXOJ010000072.1 GCA_025353625.1 Planctomycetota bacterium
CCGTCGATCAGGCGACATTCGACGGCTTGCGCGTCAGCAAGAGCTACGGCTTGAGCCTGACGCCGATCGAAGACGTTATTCCGATTGCGGTCGATCCGGCCGCTGCCAAGCCAACGGAATCGGCAAGCACCGCCGATCCGGCGTCCAGTCCGGCTGGCTCGCCTACTGCGACCGATGCGGCTGCAACCGGCGAAGCCAGCACAGTCGCGGCCGGCACGTCCAGCGGCCAATAGCGTTGCAATTCGAGCGAACCGCATGGAGATGCGGCATAACCGGCCGGCCGGCGAGCAATGAGTGCGAGCCGGCCGGGTTATCGAAACGCAAATCGAACTGGCGGAAAAGGATTTGTAAACGTGAACATGCTAATTTTCGACATTGAAACCGGCCCGCTGCCTTGGGAGCAAATCGCTCAATTCTACGAAGCCCCACCGGAATTGCCGCCGTGGGAGGATGCCATGTGCAAAATGGGCAATCTCAAAGACGAAGCCAAGCGAGCGGAGAAACTCGCGGCGGCGACGGCGGACTATGCGGCACTTATGGCCGCCGACTCTTCCAAGCGAGACGCCCACAAATGCCATTGGGCGAGCCGTGCGGCCCTTTCACCGATGACTGGTCGAGTGTTAGCGATCGGAATCCAGAAGGAGGAAAGGACGTGCGTAATCGGAATCGACGGCGAAACCGAGCCGGAAATCCTGGAGATTTTTTGGAACGTCTACAAAAAATACCACGGCAACGGCGGTCGCCTGGTGGGCTGGAATTCCAATGGGTTCGACGTGCCTTTTTTGGTGCGACGATCGTGGTTCCACGGCGTAGTGGTCCCGGAATCGGTTCGCGACAAAACAGGCCGCTACCTCTCCTCTACGTTCGTCGATCTCATGCAGCTTTGGGGCTGTGGGGCGCGGGAATACGAAAAGCTCGATACGGTCTGCCGCTGGACCGGGATCGGCGGAAAACCGGATGGCGTTGATGGCGGCCACTTCGCGGCACTCTGGAATTCCGGCGACGAAGCGAGTCGGATGGCGGCCATCGACTATCTGAAAAACGACCTTTTTTTAACCTATAAAATAGCAGAAAGAATGGGAGTAATATCGTGAGTGCTACAGTCGTAGGACCAGAAACCAACGGCCGCAAGCCGGAAACCAATATCGCAGTCGGCGAATCACAAGCCGGGCCGCAATTGACGGCGGAACTCTCCCGCAAAGATGCGACGGTTTGGGAGTTGGCGACCATCGTCGCCAATAGCCGGGATTTCCCCTCGGCCAGAACGCCCGAGAAAGCTGCCGTGCGAATGCTAGCCGGCCGGGAAATGGGCGTCGGTCCAATTGCATCGGTGATCGGGATTCGCGTTGAGGCGGGCCGAGTGAGCATGGACGCTACGCTTATGGCCGGTTGCATCAAGCGGAGCGGCCGTTACGACTATCGCGTCACGGAGCAGACGGAAACCAACTGCGTCGTGTGTTTTTTCGAGATTTTCAACGGCAATCGCGAGGTGGTTGGCGAGTCGTCATTTTCGTGGGACGATGCCAAAAAGGCGAAGCTCGACACGAAGGAAACGTGGCGGGGATATCCACGGAACATGCTTTTTGCCCGCGCCGTGAGCAATGGTGCACGCTGGTACTGTGCGGGAATTTTCGGCGGCTCGGTATACACCCACGAAGAAGTCGGCCTGCCCGTCGATGATGAAGGGCGGATCGTTGACGGTGAATCTGATGGCGCGACGGGCGGCGGATCGGACCTTTGCACGATTACGCAGCGCGGGGAAATCCGCTCGCTACTATCGCAGATTGGCAGCACGGAGGCCGAGTGGTGCAAGTCGATGGCGATCAAGCTGCTCGACGAACTATCGGCCGTCGAAGCGGTCAAGGCGACGAAAGCCCTTCAAAAGAAAGCCGCGAAAGTTGCCGCCGCGAAGGCCGCCGCGACATCGGAATCCGCGGCGACCGAGCCCGACCGGTCCGAACCCGCCGCAATCGAAAAACCCCTAACCACTGCGCAGCAGACACTCCAAGACGGCTTTGACGAATTGCAAAAACCGTCAACGAAATCGCAGCGATTCGCGATTATTGATCTAGTCGAAAAAATCCTCCCCGGCACTGGCGATGAGATCGAGAACGAACGCCGGGGAATGTTGGTTGCGATTTTAGGAAAACGGAACGTCACGAAAATTTCCCACCTGAATGCACTTCAAGCGAATGCCCTCATAGAAAACATGCGGGCCATGATCAAGAAAAACGAGGCCGACGGGGACGAAATCCCTTTTTGACGATCCACGATCCAGCATGGTGGCCAGCAATCGCAC
>JANXOJ010000074.1 GCA_025353625.1 Planctomycetota bacterium
GAGTCGGATGGCGGCCATCGACTATCTGAAAAACGACCTTTTTTTAACCTATAAAATAGCAGAAAGACTGGGAGTAATATCGTGAGTGCTACAGTCGTAGAACCAGAAACAAACGGCCGCAAGCCGGAAACCAATGTCGCAGTCGGCGAATCACAAGCCGGGCCGCAATTGACGGCGGAACTCTCCCGCAAAGATGCGACGGTTTGGGAGCTGGCAACCATCGTCGCCAATAGCCGGGATTTCCCCTCGGCCAGAACGCCCGAGAAAGCTGCCGTGCGAATGCTAGCCGGCCGGGAAATGGGCGTCGGCCCAATTGCATCGGTGATCGGGATTCGCGTGGAGGCGGGCCGAGTGAGCATGGATGCTACGCTTATGGCCGGTTGCATCAAGCGAAGCGGCCGTTACGATTATCGCGTCACGGAACAGACGGAAACCAACTGCGTCGTGCATTTTTTCGAGATTTTCAACGGCAATCGCGAGGTGGTTGGCGAGTCGTCATTTTCGTGGGACGATGCCAAAAAGGCGAAGCTCGACACGAAGGAAACATGGCGGGGATATCCACGAAACATGCTTTTCGCCCGTGCCGTGAGCAATGGCGCACGCTGGTACTGTGCGGGAATTTTCGGCGGCTCGGTATACACCCACGAAGAAGTCGGCCTGCCCGTCGATGATGAAGGGCGGATCGTTGACGGCGAATCCGATGGCGCGACGGGCGGCGGATCGGACCTTTGCACGATTACGCAGCGAGGGGAAATCCGCTCGCTACTATCGCAGATTGGCAGCACGGAGGCCGAGTGGTGCAAGTCGATGGCAATCAAGCTGCTCGACGAACTATCGGCCGTCGAAGCGGTCAAGGCGATTAAGGGCCTGCAAAAGAAGGCCGCAAAAGTTGCCGCCGCAAGCGAAAAGCCCCTAACCACTGCGCAGCAGACGCTCCAAGACGGTTTCGACGAATTGCAAAAACCGTCAACGAAATCGCAGCGATTCGCGATTATTGATCTAGTCGAAAAAATCCTCCCCGGCGCTGGCGATGAGATCGAGAACGAACGCCGGGTAATGTTGGTTGCGATTTTAGGAAAACGGAACGTTACGAAAATTTCCCACCTGAATGCACTTCAAGCGAATGCCCTCATAGAAAACATGCGGGCCATGATCAAGAAAAACGAGGCCGACGGGGACGAAATCCCTTTTTGACGATCCACGATCCAGCATGGTGGCCAGCAATCGCAC
>JANXOJ010000083.1 GCA_025353625.1 Planctomycetota bacterium
GAATTCGCCGCAATGGGGGATTAGCTCAGATGGGAGAGCGTTTGCATGGCATGCAAAAGGTCGCAGGTTCGATCCCTGTATCCTCCACTTCATAAAGCCTTGCGTAATAGGTAGTTACGCAAGGCTTTCTGCATGTATGGCAATTGTCCGGGAGAACGGCCAATTCCAGATTTTTGGTATCTTTTTAGCGGAGTGGAAATGTTTATTCGTGGGGCAGGTTTTCAACCTGCCCAGAATTCAGGTAGGTTAAAAACCTGCCCCACGAAGTAATCTGCCTCGAATTTACTTCACTCCGGTAAAGTGTTACGATTTTGCACTTCTTTGCCGGATTTGACGGATTTGCCGCCATCGACCATACTCTTATGAGTTGCATAATCCGCCGACACTGAATCGCAAAGGGAAAAACACCGTGGCTCGATCATTCTTTGATTTCTTGCGGAATACCGCCAAACGCTTTTCCTCGAACAAGCGGCGGAAGTCGGTCAGGTTGCCACGGCGGAAGCTGCGTTGCGAATTGCTGGAAAGTCGCCAGATGCTTACGGTGGTCACCATCGATGCCATCGGGGCGACGACCGGCTTCGATATTACCGTCGATGGCGTCCAACAGGCCGATGTGACGGTGCCCGTCTCCTTATCGGGCGCGAGTACCAACAGCGTTTCCGGCCTTGGGGTTGGGCAGCCCGGCCCGGGTTCGGATGCCGATTGGACTTTGAACGGTGCCGATATCGTCTACACGGACTTCGGCAGCGGCAACACGATCACTTTCACCATCGCCAGCGGCAGGACCACGCTCAACGGCGGCGGTGGCAACGATGCCTACACGCTCGCCGCAAGCACAACGGCCAACATCGTCGATACCGGTGGCGGCGACAATACCTACAACTTGAGTGCCAATACGCTTACCGGCAGCATTCTCGGCAGTACCAAGGGTGGCGGCGGACCCGGCGGCGCGGGAACCGATACACTTACTGTGGCTGGCGACGTTACGCTCACCGTCTCCACAGCCGATGGCTTCGCGGGCACGAATGCAAACATCAGAGGTGGGTTCTCCAACGTCACGTCGGTTGTCAGTTCCAACGCGGCCCATCTGATCGGCGAAAACGCCGCAGCAACGTGGAACCTGCAAGCTGCCGGCACCTATGTCGATGCCAACAGCAATTCACTCGCCTTTAGCGGCTTCGCAACGGTCGTCGGCGGCAGTGGTGACGACACCTACAATTATGATACGACCGCAAACAAAGCCTTCTCAATCGCGGACCCGGCTGGAATCAATACGTTGCAGGGGACGCAGATCACCGACGTCGCACTCACCGGCAGCGGCATCGGCAGCACGGGCTACAACGGCACGGACGGATTCACGTTCATCGGTATGACGAACATCGTTGGCGTCGGCACCGGCACGCTCAGCGGCGAGAACGACTTCTCGATTTGGACGCTGGGGACGACCAACACCTACAACGACTTCAAAGGCAACGGCGATCTGACGTTCAGCGGGTTTGCGGTCGCCGATGGAAACAATTCCGGCAATATATTCAACGTCGATGTCTCCAGTACGATAAGCATTGTCGGCGGTTTGGGGAGCGATACGCTGGAAGGAATCGCAATTACCGATGTCGCATTAACATCCTCCGATGCCAGCGGCTTTGGCTTTACCGGTACTGCTGGCACGGAAAGCTTCGCCAACATCGACAAAGTTGTCGGCACCGGCACGCTAACCGGCGAATCGACCGGTGGAACGTGGAATGTGACCCTCGGAACCTACGTCGATGCCACGGCTCATACGCTTCACGAAAGCGGCTTCAGTGTGCTGGCGGCAGGCTCCTCCACAGCAGATTCTTTCAAGATCGACGTTACGGCAGGCAAAACCTTGCCCAGCGGCTTGACTACGTTGTTCGGTAACAAGGCTGGTAAGATGGAGCTTCTCGGCGGTGGGCAGGATGGCATCTACGCCCCCGACGGCACGTCACCCAATGCGGGGACGCTCGAAATCGGCAAGCCGACCATCGCCGACGGCATCCAGTCGTTGAGCTTCAGCAACTTCCAGTCCATCGATATCCACAACATGGGCACCATGACCGTCCAGACCCAGGCGGGCGACACCCAAGTGTTCGTGCAAGATGGCAATGACCAAACCTTGTCCCACACCATTCCAGCCCTGATCGTATCGGCACCAATCTTTTCGATCGGGACGTCTTTTGCACCGGCCGCCTTTTGGAATCTCAAGCGGCTGATCGTCGATACGCGGAACAATGCCGGTACAATCACCAACCCCTCCACGGGGAATGTCTTTCTATACAATGTCACCGCCAGCACGCCCGCATCGGGTGTTGCCAACTCGGTGGTTCGCGGTCGCATCGGCCTGACTCCCGGCGCGAAGCAGGCCGCCGCCATCGTTACGCCTACCACCGCCAATGTCGCCAATCTGGCGATCAACACGCAGGCCGTCGGCGGCGTGGGCGACGATGTATTCATCTTTTTTGATCACGTAATGGTCAGCGGCAATCTCGATATCGATTCCGACGGGACCATTGTTGAAAGTCAAAACGTTTCGATCGAAATCGGCGGTTCGGCCAGCTTCGATGCCCCCGGCCAGACGATTGCGCTGATCGGCATAAGAAATCAGTTCGCCGTCGCCAACATCTTGCACGCCGCCACGG
>JANXOJ010000088.1 GCA_025353625.1 Planctomycetota bacterium
CAATTCGCCATGCCCGAGTTAACAACAGACGATGTGCCACTGCTGGCAACAAAGGTTGTGGTCGGGAGATTCGTTCCAGCAGCATTGAGTTGGTTGGTGCCGTTTGCGGGATAGAAATAGAGTTGCGTGTTGGTTGTCGTACTAGCCCCATAGCTCCCAAGAGTATAGGTGATAGTGCCAACTCTGATTCCTAGTCCGCCACCTAGTACGAGACCGCCACCTCCTCCAGTACCTTGCGTGCTTGCAATTCCCCACCAGCCCGACGTGCTCGAGCTACTACCGGTTCCAAAGATATTTCCAGTGGCAGGTCTAGTCGGTGGGTTCTGTTGTACTGACGAGCCAACATAATAAGTGGCGACTGTGTTTCCCGCCGCCGTGAAGCTACCGGCGAATCCATTGACCCCACTAAACGACTGATAGAAACCGCCAAACATCTTGATAAGGCCGTCATCCTGGCCGTTGGCGGCACCGGTTCCACTGTCCAAGGACGCGTAGACATCCAGGCTCAACACGCCGCCGAGGGACGCATTGGTGAATGACCCCTTCGTGGCGTGGGTTCCATCTCCCTGCGACGTCCAGGTCACACCGGAAACCGTCGATGCAGCGGTATTCGCCAAGATAGTCACCGTCAGCAATTCGGCCCTGGCCGTCACTGCTGACGCAGCGAGCAGCAGGGCAAAGATCGCACTCGTTTTAAGTACACGCAACATTCTAATATCCCTTTTTCTAACACACGTTAATCGTTGATGTTGTATTGAAGTCACTCGTAACCACCCAGACTACGAGCGACGCGCCCGCAACAGCTTGCCAGCCCGCCCCAAGCCGAATACGGCAGCGGCGGCAAACGCCAGAACCAATGTTCCCGGCTCGGGGACGACGCCAACCGACCCACCCAGAGCAGTTGCCGCACCGGCAGTCTCGGCCCAAATGGGCTGATTCACACCACCATTGAGGTAGGCGTTAAGCGTGTTATTGAAGTCGTCACCGTTAATTATACCATCACCGTTAGTATCTCCCTGAGCCCAATCCAGCCGGCCGCCATTACCGTCATCGACTCCACCATTGAGCAAAAAACCATTTAGCTGGCTGTTAAAGTCGTCGCCATTGATGATCCCGTTCAAGTCGGTATCGCCCGTCCACGTGTGAGCAAGGAGAATCGAGTTGCTTTGCAGGCCATTTGCGGGAGTCTTGCCAGCAAACGAAGTCGCGTAAGGAGTTGGCAACTCACCATTCACCACGGCACCAACCGCCGTCCAGCCATAGCTATTACCGTTGCTGGCCACATCGACTGCCGCAGCCGGATCGGTGAAACCTTTAGCTCCCGTCCAACTGCCGTCGCCGGCATCGCCTTTCAGCACTAGAGGATTGATGTACGAAATCAGCCGTGCGTGGGCGGCACCGAAATCGTAGGCGGTCGTATTGTCGATGATTTTGCCGCCGCGAAGCTGGCCGGTCTGCGTGCCGTCCGAGTAGTAGGACATCTGCACCGTCGCACTGCTGCTGACCGTGAACGAGTTAATCGTGGCGGTCCCCGCACTACCGAACACAAACCCCAACACCGAGGCCTGGTTCGCTTGCCCCATTGCTGATTGCGCGGAGAGGATTGTCGCTGCAATCCCTAGTCCTAGCAACCAGTTTAATCCAAGTTTTACTTTCATACTTTCCAAGCTCCAAGTCTGTGGGCAATCGCGATGTCGGGTCGAAGCGATGATTACGCTGTTTTGTGAATCCCAAACGACCCGATTACGTTGCCCGGCTCTCTGACACGTGATAGAAAAGACTTCCCAAGTTTTACGTTCTACAAGTTTTGCAGTGTTATCAATCCCACGGCACTACAACCGATTATACCGCTATTTTCTCTTCCGTCGATACAATTGCACGTTAGATTTTGGTGAATCCGCGAACATTTTCGGCTGCAAGGAGCACAACTGCATGGCACTTTGCTGCCGGAACTCCGGTTTCGGCCGGAATCCACGAAACATGCCGCTGCACTTTCGCAGTCCACCCAATCACTACAAACCCGATTGTCTCATGAAACGGCAAAAAGGTCAAGCAGTTTGAAAGAATTTTTCGCATCCACCCTCATTTAGATTTAATACATATCACCCAAAGGGTGTAAAATCGGCAAGAAATAAACCTTATTGGGGGGTGTGGATTATGCTTGCAGAATGGGGCCGCCGAGGCGTACGGTCGCCAACAATCGGCCTTGCGGCGCGCGTAGTGGAATAATGTTCACCCATTGCGGCGGAAAATTCTGACCCGGCGACGCCTGCCGCGTGCTGGCAGTGATGGCATGCCTGAGCCGCTCGGGGATGTTAGGGAAAAATGACAAAAAAGGCCGCAGCCGGGCATCGAGCCCGTTGCGTCTCGATGCTGTCAGAAAAAACTGGGGTTGGGGTTGGGCGTCGGTCTGGGATAGACTACGAGCCGGTTTTCACGATGTTTTGCTCGCTCTTCGCGGCGGACGCTCGACATCATCCTGACCCTTCATTGCATGCCCTGGAGGTGGCAACACATTATGAGGACGGACCCTCAACCCGACGAAGTGCGGCGTTTGGTCGATCGCGTATTTGGCGATTTGATGGCTAAAAACAGCGGAAAGCGGAACGGCAAGGGGACTCTCCCGCCGACGGGAGAGGGGAGATTTGCAAATCGCTTCCGCGTTTACTGGGGCGATGAGGACGACGAATGGGTTGCCGAGCCGCAGGTGGCGGAAACGATGCTCATCCAAGAAGGCTGCTTTGTCGCGCGAACCTATCGCATCGACGGATACATGGCGATGTGGCTGATTTCCGCCGGAATCGTGCAGTTTTACGATGCCGAAGGGCGAATGCTGCTGACGATCAACCTCTTTCGCTCCCTCCGCCCGCAACGCTTGGCGGCGTAGGGCGTTTTGTGGTTCGGGCGGCGCGCCCGAATGTGCCGGCCAGAGGTGCGGCCGGCACTTGGCTCCCGCGCGGTATCCGCGTAGTGAAGTTCGCCTAGAGGCCGTAGCGATTTTTGAGGATGGTGACCACAAAGAGCAGCGAAAGCACCAGAAAGACACCCCAAGCCGCCGCCAGCCGCATCCGGATGGCTGGATTCACCGTGAAACGTCCGCCGAATCCGGCAAAGCAGAAAAACGGCAGGGGGCTTATGGGTATCAGATAGCGTCCCTGAATAAAGAGGGCCAATGAGCCGCTCGGTGTGGACGTGATGTACACGAGCAAAAGAAGCAGCCAATACGCGACGAGAAACGTGCATCCTGTCGCGAGCCGCAAGCGGGGAGAGAAGCGCACGCCCTGCGGCAGAGGCTCGAACCATGCGACGGCCACAAGGCTCGCGTAATAGAGGCCAACAAACCAAAGGGGCAG
>JANXOJ010000091.1 GCA_025353625.1 Planctomycetota bacterium
TCGGTTGTACGCAGGACAATCGCGGCCTGCATGCTTTGCAGTTCAGACGTCGCAAATCCCCACGGCCTGCTCCAGACTCTTCATCGCTTCTTTCCGCTTGGGGATAAACTCCTGGGCAACCCAGCCTTCGTACTTCGTCTCAGCGATGAGCGCCATGATTTTTGCGTAGTCTTGCGTCTGCGTGTTGTCGATCTCGTGGCGGCCGGGCACGCCGCCGGTGTGGTAGTGGCCCCAGCAGTCGTGGTGGTTCTTGATATCGGCCATCACGTCTTCCTTCATCGTGCCGGCGTGATAGATGTCGTAAAGGACTTTCACGCGCGGCGAACCGACGCCATGCACCAAGCCGACGCACCACTTCGTCGAGTCGGCCATATAGTCCTTGTGGTTCACCGCAGAGTTGAGGAATTCTAGGCAAATCGTGACCTTCTTCTTTTCGGCATAGCCGGCAATCTGCTTCAAGGCGGCGATCGAGTTGGCCAAGCCCTCTTGATCGTCCATCTTCTCGCGGTTGCCGGAGAAGCAGATTACGTTGGGGTAGCCGGCGTCCGAGCTAGCGTCGATCCCTTTTCGAATCTTGTCGAGACATTCCACATGATTCGCAATCCGATTGATGCCTTTGGGAATCGAATGGCTGGGCGTCATCGCGCAGATCATGCCATATTTCTTGAACGTCGGCCACTGGTCGGGCGTCGTCAATTCGATCGACTTCAGCCCCAACGCCGCACATGCCGCCGCAAACTGATCGAGGCTCATGTTGTCCTTCTTGAGGAAGTCGTTATAGCACCAGAGGCAAACGGAATGTTTCAACCGGTTCTTGAGCACGGCGGCAAAAACCGGCGAAGTCAACGGGCTCAACGCCCCAAGGGCGGCCGCACCGGCTATGCCGCACAGCATCTGGCGACGGGTGGGGGAGGAGGAATCGAAATCAAGATCGAATTTAGATTGTGACATGACAGGTTCCTGAAAATGGGGTAGGCTGTACAACCTCGTTCATGGTACGCCCTAGCCGGGACAATTGCAAGCATCGCAAATAGTCCCAAGGCCCCTCGTTCTGCTAACATCCTCGATTTCCTCATAGCTCAAAAACCTCCTGCCCTCGACAGTCATATCTAGGAGGCAGGCGTCTCAAGCATTATTGGGACGGATGGTTCCCACGCTCTTCCCAACGCACGCAAGATGTACTCGGCCCCGCGTGCCGACGCGCCGCCGTGGGCGACCTCGGCCTTGAGGCGATCGAGGGCCGCCACCTGGGCGGCCAGTTTGCCGGGATCGGTCAGCCATTGGATGATGTGCGATGCCACAGCTTCGGAGCGGTCTTCGCAAGTGAGGTATTCGGGAAACAGAACCCGTTCGGCATCCGCTTGCGACGGACGGTAGGGGCTCAAGTCGGCAGGGTACAACTCGCCGGTGGAGAGCAGGTTCACGAGCGTTATGTACTTCACCTTGCGAAATCGCCGCTGCACGGCATAGGCCAAGCGGCCGATCCAGTAGTGAATCACGGTTGGCTTCGTGTAATACAGTAGTTCCAGCGAGACCGAGCCGGAACAAGCCATGCAGCAGGTCGCCAAGTGCATCAACTCGGGCGTTCGGTTGGAATGCACTTCCAGCAATGGTTTCGCGGTCGTGCTATCGACGACGCTCCAAAGTCCACTGGCAATCGCCATCTCGCGTGCCATGTCGGCATGTTTGGGCTTGAACGCAGACACGGCAAAACGCGCATCCGGCACGGCTTGGCGAATTC